>JANMGI010000097.1:0-3429 GCA_031374565.1 Paracoccaceae bacterium
GGTGTCGTCCGGCCCCAACCGGCGCAGCTCGACTTGCGAACAGATTATCGGCCAGAGGTCCGGGGCAAGGGCCGCGTCCTCTTCCAGATCAATCCCGACGGGCGGGCCGTGACGGCCAACCGCCACGGCATAGCCTGCGGCGTGCGCTATTGATCCGGCAACGCCCGACGGCCAGATTGCGGCCCGGTCCGGACCCATCGGCAACGCCTGTGGCGGAAGTCCAAGGGCGTGCAACACCCGCCGCGCAACGGTTCGACCTGTGACGAATTCGTCCAGCCGGGCGGGAACTGCCCCAACAATGGCGGGCCGCTCTTCGGCCCAGAGCGTGGAAATCTTCCCCGGAACAATCCGTTCGGCTGCAACTGCCACGTCCTCCGGAAAGATCGACCGCAACGCGGCCTCGATCAGCCCGGGTGCCGGTGTCATCCGAGCGCCTTCTCCCGCGCTTCGCGCATCGCCCGACGCCGTGCCATCGCGTCCATCCGGCTGTCTGCGGCAGGTTCATTGGCAACAGGAGCTGCTGTCGGAACAGCGGCCTGAGTTGTCGGGGAGGTCACCGACTTGCCGATATGGGCGGCCAAAGCCGAAACCACCGGGAAGCGGAAGATGTCGGTGATCGCCAGCCGGTCAGAGCCAAGCGCCGCCTTCATCTCGCGGTGCGCCTGAACGGCCAGAAGCGAATGCCCACCAAGGGTGAAGAAGTTGTCCGACCGCCCGACTTGCGGCACGCCCAGAACCTTGGCCCAGACCGCGGCGATGGTTTCTTCGATCCCGCCTTCCAGCTGAACCACCGGCTTCGCCACAGCCAAAGCTTGCGCAAAGGGGGCGGGCAGGGCCTTGCGGTCGACCTTGCCGTTCGGGGTCAGCGGGAACACGTCAAGTTTCACGATATGGGCCGGGATCATCACGTCGGGCAGATGCGCGCCAAGGGCGGATTTCAGCGCCACTTCATCAACCTGACCATCGGCAGTGACGTAGGCCACCAGCCGCACGTCGCCCGGCTGATCTTCGCGCGCGATGACGACGGCCTGACGGATGCCGCTGGCGGCCTCCAGTGCTGTCTCGATCTCTCCCAGCTCGATCCGGTGGCCGCGAATCTTGACCTGAAAGTCGGCGCGACCAAGGTAGTCAAGCTTGCCGTCCGGACGCTTCCGCACAAGATCGCCTGTCCGGTACATCCGGCCTTTGCCTGCGAAGGGGTCGGGCTGGAAGCGTTCAGCGGTCAGGTCTGGGCGCTGGAAATAGCCATGGGCCACGCCTTCGCCACCGATCCAAAGCTCTCCCTCAACACCGTCAGCCGCCGGGGACTGACGATCGTCCAGCACGTAAAGCGCTGTGTTGGCAATGGGTTGGCCGATGTTGACCACGCCTTCAGCCCCGGTCGTCGCCTCGACCGAGGACCAGATTGTCGTCTCGGTCGGTCCGTACATGTTCAGGACCGGCGCGCCGATCAGGCCGGACAGGTCGCCTGCTAACCGCCCCATCAGCGCCTCGCCTCCGACCAGCATCCGGGTCAGCCGCTTCAGGGCTGCACGGGCGCCGTCATCCTCGGCCAGCATCCGCGCCATTGACGGGGTGCATTGCAGATGGGTCACGCCGTGGCGCTGGATCAGGCCCGCCATTGTCTCATCCGCTTCGGTCCCGGCATTGGTCAGCCGCAACACTTCGGCCACAGGCTTCAGACCCTCCAGCACCACAGCGGTCGGGATGCCGTAGTCGATCAGGCAGGCAACTTCGTCGATGTCGATTGCTTTCAACTCTTCGACCCGCCTCACGGCATCTTCGACGGTACCGAACAGGCCCGAGTCGTCAAAATAACGCAAGAAGGCGAAATCGAGGATCGCCTCCAACTCATCCGGAGCAAGCGAGCCAAGGTCGATATCCATCGGGTTGGCCACGCCCTGCGGCTTCTTGAACGCCGGAAAGGCCCAGGCGTATTGCTTGATCAGGCCTGCCGCACTGCGCAGGTAGCTTTTCATCGGCTCGCGCGCCACGTCTCGCGCCGTCTCGCGGTCTGCGGCAAGGTAGGTGTGCAGCATCAGCGTGACCTTGAAGCGGGACGGGTCATGCCCGGCCTCGGCCAGCGCGGTGCGGTAAAGCTTCACCTTGTCCGCAACTTCAGTGATGGATTGGCCCAGCAGGTGGGTCAGCACGTTGGCCCCCATCTTCCCGGCCTCGCGCCAGGTTTCCGGGTTGCCCGCCGTGGTCACCCAAGCCTCAAGCTCTTTCGAGACCGGGCGTGGCTGGGTCTTCACCGCGAAGGGCGTGCCGTCTTTGCGTGGAAACTCCACCGCCTCACCGCGCCAAAGCTTGCGGACGGCGTCAAGCGCATCAAACAGCGCCTGACGGTTGGCGGGGGGAGTGTTCTCGGGCCGCAGCACGAAGTCATCCGGCTGCCAGCCTGATGCAAAGGCCATCCCGGCCCGACCGTTGGTCAGGTTGTCGATCACCGCCCACTCCTCGGCGATCCTTGCCGGGTGGTGCAGCGGGGCGACGATGCTGCCCGCGCGGACGCCGATGTTTTTGGTGACCGCCGCTGCCGCCGCGCCGGTTACGGCCGGGTTCGGGTAGGGGCCACCGAAGGCGTGGAAGTGGCGTTCCGGCGTCCAGACCGCGCAAAAGCCGTTCTGGTCGGCGAATTTCGCGCCTTCCAGCAAAAGCTCATACTTCGACGGTCCGGGAAGATCGTCATTGCCCCAGTAGTAAACGCTGAACTCCATCTTGCGGGCGCTGACCCCGGTTCCTGCCCCTGTGCCCGCGGAGGGTCGCACCCGCGCCGCGTCATCGGCCAGAACCACGGTGAAGCCGTTGGTCAGGGTCCAGAACAGCTCCAGCACAGAGATGTCGAAGGACAGCGAGGTGACCGCCAGCCAGATGCCGGGATCGGTGCCAAGGACATCATCCATCCCGGCAAAGAAGTTCATCGCGTTGCGATGGCCGACGACGACGCCCTTGGGTCGCCCGGTCGAACCCGAGGTGTAGATCACATAGGCCGGATCGTCCGCAAAGGGGCCGTTGGCCGGGGGTGTCGTTGACGCAGCGGCCAGGCGTGGGTCGGTGTCCAGCACCAGCAAGGCCGGGCCTTTCGGCAGGGCCTCGACCACGCTGCCTTCGGTCACGATCACCGGGCAGCCGGAATCTTCGGCGTAAAGCGCCAGGCGGTCGGCGGGATAGGCCGGGTCCATTGGCACATAGGCGGCACCCGCAAGCTGGATGCCAAGCGCACCTGCAACCATGTCGGTCGTGCGGCGGCATGCAAGGCCAACAAGGCTGCCACGCTGCACACCCATTCCGCGCAGGGTATTGGCGATGCGGCCCGCCCGGGCGGAAAGCTCGGCGTAGGAAAGCTTCGCCTCACCGGCAACGACTGCGACAGCCGCAGGCGTTTTCGCGGCTTGCTTCAGGATGGCCGCCGGGATCGTCAGCGCC
>JANMGI010000103.1:0-4750 GCA_031374565.1 Paracoccaceae bacterium
CGTCGGAAACTACCCACACTGCACGCCCTAATCCGCCGTGAGTAGTTTCCGAGGCTGCTGGCCCGGCGCAACCTGATCTACCTTTGCCGTGCAAGACCCGCTCGAACAGGGCTTCTTGCCGGAAAGGCCACACCATGCCCGACACTGTCAGCCCAACGCCACAAAGCACCACGCAGGATCTGGTAATCGTTATCGACCATGCAGGCGCACGGGTCTTCCCCGTTGGTCGCGAAGTGGGTCCGGCACCACAGGAACTCCACCACCTGAAGCATCACATTGACCGCACTCAGCGCGATGCCGACCGCGCCGAGGCCTACCCCGCAGACACCCATTTCTTCGACTCCGTCGCGGAGGCGGTTGCGGGCAGCGGACGGCTTGTGGTGATCAGTCATGGCAAAGGGCAAAGCAACGAGGCGGGTCACCTGTCGGCTTATCTTGGCAAGCATCATGCGGGCGTCCAGGCCCGCGTGGAAGCCAACCTCACCGCCGACCTGCCGCATTCGACTGTGCCGCAACTCCTGGCCCTTGCCCGCCACACTCTGTGGCCAGCGCGGACATCTGCCGACCCGGTCACAGACTGATCCACGACAACGTGCGCTTCCAGATGGGCGCGCATCACTTCTTCATCACCCGCAACCCGAAAGGTGCATCATGACCAAACCGCAAACCATGCTCGAAAAGGCGCGCCACGACGCGCAAGAACTCCACAAGAAGATTAGCGCCAATATCGCCAAGGCCGAACACGCCACCTGGGCCGATGTGAAGGCGGTTCAAGCCGACATCAACGCGCTTGGTGACAAGATGAAGACCCTGGCCGCAGATCAGGCCGATGATGCGAAAGCCGGGATCAAGGCAGCTGTGACCAAGCTGGAAGCAGCTGGTAAGCTGGTCGAGAACAAGGCCGTCGCAGCCAAGGACGGCGTCAAGCACGCCAACACGGCGATGCTGGAAAGCGCGCACAAAGCCGCGCAATCGCTTAGCACTGCTGTCGCCGCCGCTCGCACCAAACTGGCCCACGCCATCGAACCGAAAAAGGTGATCGCATGAATACCTACATAGCCGTCGTATTTTCTTCGGACGACAAGGCTCACCAGGCGCTGCGCAAGCTGTGGTCTCTGGATGATGAAAGCGCGTTGACCGTCCATGGTGCAGCCGTCGTTCGCCGCGATGACATGGGCCACATTCGGGTCGCAGACCGCAACAGCGACCTTGGGATGCGTACCGCCATCGGTGTGGGTGTCGGAGCACTTCTTGGCCTGATCGCGGGCCCGGTTGGCGTCGCTGCCGGTGTTGCGGGTGCTGCTGCCATGTCTGCGGTTGCAGCTACGGGTGTCGGTGCGCTGGCGGGCGCAGCCATTGGCGCGACGGCGGATGCGGTCAAGGAAACGCGTCGCGAGAATGCGGTAGACGAGGCCTTCTTCACGCTGAATCATGGTCAATCGGCCGTGGTCGCCGAAATCTCGGAAGACTGGACCTCGGTCCTTGACGACGCAATGCGGCCGCTGGGCGGGACCATCTACCGCCGCCAGAACAACGCGGCGACCAATGCAGCCTTCGGGGCGCATTACTACAGCAACTACCTTTATCCCTACTACTACGAGCCGATGTACTACTGATCGGTTGGTAACCTCGATGAATACCAAGGTGCCGGGATCATCCTGGCCCCACCGGCAGGATTTGGCCTGACAGGATACCCAAAATGAAGAACGTCACCACTTTTCTGACCGCCGACTCGCTGATCGTGGGTCTTGGACTTGCCGCCCCCGTTCTTGCCGACAGCGCCAAGCAGACCATCACACTGACCGAGGTCGATCCCATCGTTCTGGCCACCGGCTGGCGAGCCACGGCGATCATCGGTGCCAAGGTCTACAATGATGCCGGCGACGAAATCGGCAAGCTGGAAGACATGATCATCACCAGCACGGACACCATCCACTACGCCGTCGTTTCGGTCGGCGGGTTCTTGGGCATGGATGCGCATCATGTCGTCGTCGCGGCATCGGCGCTGGAACTGATCGACAAGAAGCTGACCCTGCACGGGGCAACAAAGGAATCGCTGAAGGCGCTGCCGAACTTTACCTTCGCCTCCTGAGCCGTTCGTCAGCGCCGCTATTCTTTGCGGCGCTGATCGACTACTTTCCTTGTCTTAAGGAATTTTCCAATGCGCCTCTTGTTTCTTTGCGCGTTTCTGGCCAGTCCTGCCGCCGCCCAGCAAACGGATATCACGCCACTGCGCCATGACTTGGCAGCGCGGACCTTCGATGCGACCTGTTCGGCGTGCCACTATCGCGGCGCGGGCAAGACGCCCTTTGGCACAGGCGGCCCGCCCAGCGAGAGCAGCCCAGACGAATTGGCGCAGTATATCTTCTTCGGCAAGGCGCCCGAGTATGACGAGGGCATGATGCCCGCCTTTGGCCCGGTGCTGACCGATGCCGATGTCACACGGCTGGTGGTCTGGCTGCGCACCACCTCGAAACCCGATGCGCCTTGGCCCGATGTTCCCGCCAGTGTGGCGCGGATGCGGGCCACCGGCGCACGTGCGGACTGACCCCATGACACAGTTGCAAAGGCCCCAAGCATGACGAAATTCACACTGAACGGCAGGCCTGTGACGGTTGAAGCTGACGCCGACACACCTCTGCTTTGGGTGATCCGTGACGATCTGGGGCTGACTGGCACCAAGTTCGGCTGCGGCATCGGGATGTGCGGGGCTTGCACCGTGCATCTGGACGGGCAGGCGATCCGATCCTGCATCACGCAGCTCGGCGACGTGGCAGGCAGTCGTGTAACCACGATCGAAGGCCTGGACCCCGCCCATGCCCACCCGGTGCAAAAGGCCTGGATGCACCTGCAGGTGCCGCAATGCGGCTACTGCCAATCGGGGCAGATCATGCAGGCAGTCGCACTGATCGGGCGATTTCCGGTGCCGTCGGACGCCGACATCGACGGGATGATGGGTGGCAACCTGTGCCGCTGCATGACCTACGCGCGTATTCGGAACGCGATCAAGGAAGCTGCTTTGGAAATGGGGGCCTGAGATGACGAAGCTGAACGCCATCACTTTGTCCCGCCGGGGGTTTCTGGTCACGGGCGGGGCAACCGGCCTGATTGCCGGGTTCATCACGCCCGCCCTTGCGGACTGGGCCCCCATCGCGACCGCCGCTCCGGTGGCCCCCAGTTTCGACCCGACGCTGTGGTATTCCATCGACGCAGGCGGCATCGTCACCGTCAACATCATTCGCGCCGAGATGGGCCAGCACGTTGGCACCGCCATCGCCCGGATTCTGGCGGACGAGCTGGAGGCTGACTGGGCGCAGGTTCGAATCTCCCATGTCGATACCGATCCGAAATGGGGACTGATGGTAACGGGGGGCAGCTGGTCAGTCTGGCAGAGTTTTCCCGTTTACGCTCAGGCCGGGGCCGCAGGGCGCGTGGCGCTGATCGAGGCTGGTGCCACGATGCTGGGCGCAGCCCCCACCGATTGCACCGCGCGTGCGGGTGTCGTAACCGGCGGTGGCAAATCCGTGACCTATGCCGAAATCGTCGCAAAGGGCCTGACGCGCAGCTTCACGGCAGACGATCTCGCGGCCATGCCGATCAAACCCGCCGCTGACCGCCGCCTGATCGGCAAGCCGGTCACGGCACTGGACGTGGCGGGCAAAATCGACGGCTTGGTGATCTATGGGATCGACGCCAAAGTGGACGGCATGGTCTACGCCCGGCCACTGCTGCCGCCCACGCGCAACGGCTCGGTTGCAACGGCGGTGGATGATGCAGGGGCCAAGGGGGTGAAGGGTTATCTGTCCTCGCTGATTCTGGACGATCCGTCCGGCACTGTGCCCGGTTGGGTGATGGTCATGGCTGAAACCTATCCGGCGGCGCTGAAGGCCTCGGCGCTGGTCAAGGTTACCTGGACGCCGGGTCCGACCTCTGCGGTGGGCGAGGCACAGATCCAGGACCGTGCCCATGCGCTGATCGCCGATCTTGCAGCGGGTTCGCTGCTGGACACCGGCGGGGGCGATACCGATGCTGCCTTTGCCGCTGCCGCCAGCCAGATCGAGGCCACATACACCACAGCCACCGTCCTGCATTTCCAGATGGAGCCCGTAAACGCGCTGGCCGTCGAGGTGGACGGCGTGATGGAGGTGCATACCGGGAACCAGTGGCAAAGCCTGATCCTGCCGCAACTCGCTGTCGCCTTGGGGCGGGACGTATCCAAGGTTCTGATGCGCACCTATCCGATGGGCGGCGGGTTCGGTCGCAGGCTGAATGGCGATTATGCGATCCCGGCGGCTTTGGCGGCCCAGGCGCTTGGCCGCCCGGTCAAGATGATCCTGACCCGTGCCGATGATGCACGGTTCGACTCTGTCCGTTCACCTTCAGTCCAGAGATTGCGGATGGCGTTTGATGCGATGGGCAAAGTCACTGGCATGGAACACCACGCCGCGGCAGGATGGCCAACACAGGTGATGGCTGCCTTCTTCATGCCCAAGGGGACCAATGGGGAACCCTATGATCCCTTTGCGATTTCCGGCGCGGATCACTGGTATGAGGTAGGTGCGCAAAAGTTGCGCGCCTTGTCGAACGATCTGGCCAACGCCACCTTCCGCCCCGGCTGGCTGCGGTCGGTCGGCCCGGGCTGGACCAACTGGGCGCTGGAAAGCTTCATGGATCAGGCGGCGGCGCATGTGGGCACTGATCCCTTGGCGTTCCGGCTGGGCCTTCTGACCGGCGTCGGGCGCAATGCTGG
>JANMGI010000131.1:0-1760 GCA_031374565.1 Paracoccaceae bacterium
CCTGACTTTCCCCGACCTGCCGGGCTGCTTTGCCGCCGCAGACGCCCAAGGCGACATCCTCCGCAACGCGGTCGAGGCGTTGGAGCTGTGGTTCGAAGACGCCGCCCCGGTCGCCCCACGCGGACCCGAGGCGATTGCCGCCGAGGTCGCCGTGGACCTTGCGCAAGGCGCATTCCTGATCGCCGTGCCGCTGATCCAGCCGACCTCGCGGCAGAAAAGGGTGAACATCAGTATGGACGCCGGGACACTGGGGGCGATTGACGCTGCGGCCGAGGGGTTGGGTCTCACCCGGTCAGGGTTTCTGACCATGGCCGCGCTGAATGAGATCAGGGGCGGACATTAGCGGTAGAGCGGATTGAGCGCCGGTTGACCTGACCACCCGCAGCCAAGTCGTAATCATTCATGCAGGCAACGCTGAAATGGATAAACCCACTGCCGCTTCTAACGGCTGGGTCCAAAAGATCGACAACATATCTTTCCATTGCGTTTCGGCGTAGTCCCTCGAGTTCGGACGTCGGCGGACGCTCCCGTCTGGCAAGCGCGGCCTTGAAGTACTCCTCACCGTCGATGAATTCTGGGTCAGCTTTGAGCTCTGGCCAAAGCCGCAGCGCCGCATCGTAGAGACCGGCGCAGAGGGCCAACCCCATTGCGGTATCGTCGAACGGTCGCCCAACCGTTGACGGAACTAAGTCCAGAATAGCAGGTGGACACAGTGGCGGTTCATCGGGTTTGTACAGGGTCAACCCTTGCGACTTGACACAGGGTTCTTCAGCACTTGCTGGCTGGAGTGCCGAAGAAACGAGGGCAAGCGCAACTAGGAGCCACTTTGCCGTCGCTGGACCAATCACTTCATCGCCATGCTGGCCGCGCTCTCCGGCAGCTCTTCCGCAAAACACCGCTGGTAGAACTCGGCCACGGTCTGGCGCTCCAACTCGTCGCATTTGTTCAGGAAGGTCAGCCGGAAGGCATAGCCCACGTTGCGGAAGATCTCGGCGTTGGCGGCCCAGTTCAGCACCGTGCGCGGAGACATCACCGTCGACAGATCGCCGTTCATGAAGGCCGTCCGCGTCAGGTCCGCCACGGTGACCATCTGGCTGATCACCTTGCGGCCCTTCTCGGTGTTGTAATGCGGCGACTTGGCCAGCACGATTGCCGTCTCGGCGTCATGGCTCAGATAGTTCAATGTCGCCACCAGCGACCAACGGTCCATCTGCGCCTGGTTGATCTGCTGGACCCCGTGATAAAGGCCCGTCGTATCCCCAAGCCCCACGGTGTTAGACGTCGCAAACAGCCGGAACGACGGGTGCGGTGTGATGATCTCGTTCTGGTCCAGAAGCGTCAGCTTGCCGTCATGCTCCAGCACCCGCTGGATCACGAACATCACGTCCGCCCGGCCCGCATCGTATTCGTCGAACACGATCGCCACCGCATTGCGCAACGCCCAGGGCAGTATGCCCTCATGGAACTCCGTCACCTGCTTGCCGTCGCGCAGCTTGATCGCGTCCTTGCCGATGAGGTCGATCCGGCTGATGTGCGAATCAAGGTTCACCCGCACGCAAGGCCAGTTCAGCTGCGCCGCGACCTGCTCGATATGAGTGGACTTCCCCGTCCCGTGATAACCCTGGATCATCACCCGCCGGTTATAGGCAAACCCGGCCAGAATCGCCAAAGTCGTGTCCGGGTCGAACTTGTAGGTCGTGTCGATCTCCGGCACCCGGTCGGTGCGCTCGGCGAAACCCTTGACCCGCATGTCGGTGTCG
>JANMGI010000152.1:0-3394 GCA_031374565.1 Paracoccaceae bacterium
ACTGGTGCGTTATCACCTGACCGACATCACGGTGAAAGAGGCTTGGACTGCGCCCGCCGATCTCCAACTTTACCGCCATGTCATGGCCGATGTGGCGCGGCTGCCGGTGCTGGAGATCGTCTCGGCCCTGCATTTCACCGCTGACCTTACGCTGGATATGGGCGAGGTCGTTCACGACTACCTGAAGGAAACCGCATGAACCGCCTTGTCCCCGCCCCTGAAGGCCAGTCCGCGGAAATCGCCGATATCCTCGCACCTTACGATTCCATCGCTTTGGTGCTGCAGGGCGGTGGCGCGCTGGGGGCCTATCAGGCCGGGGTGTTCGAGGCGCTGCACGAGGCAGGGATCAACGCCAACTTCCTGTCCGGCGTATCGATTGGGGCGATCAACGCGTCGATCATCGCGGGCAACACACCGGGCAACCAGTTGGACCGCCTGCGCGATTTCTGGGATACCGTAACGAAACGCAACGTCTGGTCCTTCACCCCCGAAGGCGACGTGTTCCGCCGGATGCGCAACCAGCACTCGGCGATGATGACGATGATGACCGGACTGCCGGGGTTCTTCACCCCACGGCAGGTCAGCCCCTACATGTCGATGGCGGGTGCCAGTGGTGCCACCAGCCACTACGACACTGCGGAACTGGAAAAGACCCTCAACCGCCTCGTCGACTGGGAAATCGTCAACAATGGCGAACGGCGGCTCAGCGTCGGCGCGGTCAACGTCGCCTCGGGCAATTTCCGCTACTTCGACACCGCGCTGGAGCATATCGACGCGCGCCACGTCATGGCATCGGGCGCGCTGCCCCCTGCCTTCCCGGCGGTCGAGATCGAGGGCGAACATTACTGGGACGGTGGCATCGTGTCGAACACGCCGCTGCAATACCTGCTGGAGCAGGAGGATCTGCGCGACACGCTGGCCTTCCAGGTCGACCTGTTCAGCGCGCGCGGCAAACTGCCCCGCGACATGGGCGAGGTGATGTCGCGGCAGAAGGACATCATGTATTCCAGCCGCACCCGCAACAACACCGACACCTTTCGACGGATGCACAACCTCAACATGCGGCTGCACGCGGCGATCCAGAAGGTGCCCGAGGAAAGCCGCAGCCACGAAGAGCGCCAGCTTCTATATGTGATGCAGGACGTGCCGCAGATCAACATCGTCCACCTGATCTATCAGCCCAGCATCTATGAAGGCGACGCCAAAGACTATGAGTTTTCCAGCACTTCGATGCGCGAGCACTGGGCGTCTGGCTACCGCGACACTGCGCGCACGCTGCGCCACCGGAAGTGGCTGGAAAAGCCCCCCGAAAGCATCGGCATGACGGTCCACGATATCCACCGGGACGACCCGACCTGAGGGACGGGCACACAGTCCGACAGGTTAAGCTGCTCTGGCCAAGTATCGCTGGCCTCCCAAGCGCTTGGGAAGGTTGCCAAAGCCACTCATTCACTTGTTAGGCCACGGGAATAGCAAAAACGATATTGGAGACTGTGTCGACCGACCTCCGGGGTCCGTTAGGCAGAAAGGGGCGGGTCGCCGTGGCTTGAGCAGACGGCGTCAATACGCGGCGCATACCATACTACCGCGAAGCGTGCTGGACCTGCAGGTCACACTTCGGATTTCCGCGTGGAGCCATTTCCAGAGATCAATCGAACTGCCAATATAATCAGATGTCAGTGCCTAAACTGAACTGCTTCCGCGCTACAACGCTTGACGATTGCAACTGCTTTTAGGCTGGCAGAAGGGCCGTCACGTCAGTCGCGGGCGGCGGACCAAGTATCTGTTCGACGACGAAGTGTTGGCCAATCCCAGAGTTTCTCGGTGGATCGCATATCATGGGCAGCTGTCGACATTGGCAAGCGTCGAACATCGGGGGCTGCCTGCAGAGCGGATTCGGTTTGTGTCACCCGTCGTTTGACCTGCGCGCGACACTCCGCCGGACCAGTTTCATGACCCGCTGGAGCGCGTTTCCAATGTGGGTCAGCGCCAATTGGAGCAGCTCGAATGTCGCCGCGACGATGACGCGAAACGGGACGGACGGTTCGACCCGAAGCTCGTGTCTCCGGCCCACCAACCAATTCCGCAGTCCCGGTGTAACCACGGCGCCCAAAGCAATTCCTGCGAGGCAATCTGTCAGCCAGTGGACCCCGAGAAAAGCGCGCGAAATCGCGGCGAGAAGACCGATGGACAGCCAAGCCCAGGACTGCGTGGGAAAGGAGAATGCCAGGGCAAGGGCGCAAGCGGTCGCCGTGGTGGCATGCCCAGAAGGGAAGGACGCCCAACCCGCGCGGAAGGTCATCATTGCGAACTCCAGAACCTCGGCATCGGGGGCCTTCGAAGGCCGCATCCGGCCGATGACGTTCTTGGCAATGTTGGCCAAAATCCCGCTAAGCAGCACGGACCCAACAACGAACAGCAGCACAGATCTTAAGTTGCGCAACGCCTCTGGCGGCAGCGCCGTGCTCTTGCGTGCCATGATCGCGACTGCTGCAAGCAGCATTAGGCCGATGCCTAGGGGCCAGGCAGAATTTCCGAACTCGGTAATCACATGCAGGACAGCGACGACCGAAGGGTCAAGTGAACTGGCTAGGTCCCGAAACGGTGCGTCGGCGACAATGGCGACCAAAAGCAGCCCGCACGCAAAAACGATGGCCAGCGACGCCCGGCTTTGCCCCTTTGCGGCACCACGCAGGGTGGGTCGATTAGAATTCTCGGCCTCGCTGAGGTTGACACGGCCCAGCAGTTCGTCACGCGATCCGGCGTGTTTCATGGCGCACCCCGACAATCGAGAACATCCAGCGTGACGGTCCGCCCGGCTCCGATGGAAAAGCCCGTGACGGTTCGCGCCGAGAGGCACCCCCTGATCAGGGCCAGCGGGGCAGAAGCGGTATCGCGTGCATGGATGACGACGGCACAAGCACCCGGTTGGATGACCTCGACAGCTGGAGCCGAGGCCGGGAAAAGACGGGTGTCCCGCCCCCCGCGCCAAACCAGCGAAGGTTCGTGGTAACCCCAGCCGGTCAAAAGCGGATGACTGCACCCCTGCGCATCGGCAATCTCCGTCGCCAGTACCACCGCCTGTTCGGTCGGCCAAAGCGCGGGAATGCGGGCCGCCGCCGAGATCAGTCCGGCATGCAGGACGGCGCCAGAAAGGGCAACATATGCCGCAAGGGTCCACGGCTGCGATTTGTATCCGGACCGCAGTGCGAGGCCGGTGGCGAGACTTGCCCCTGTCAGCCCGGCGATGGCAAACCATGTGGCTGGCCAGCTGTCCGATCTGACGGCATAGCCAAGGACGACCATGCCCAGCACCAGCCCGGGGAGGACAGCAACGGCGGCAAGTGCCCGAAGCAGTCTGGTCGCAGACGCCAGTCCCGCAGGCAGATGCCCC
>JANMGI010000250.1:0-1582 GCA_031374565.1 Paracoccaceae bacterium
CGAAGTTTCCGGAGGCAGCGAATGTCGGCTACCGGACGCGGGAGCGGTGCTTTGCCAACAATCTGATCATGCGGGCGGTGGGCGACCGGATGATCATCGCTCCGCCGCTGGTGATCACCCCGGCCGAGATCGACGTGCTGATCGGCCGCGCGAAGAAGTCGCTGGATGAGGCCTACAAGATCGTCAAGGACGAGGGGTTGTGGGTCGAGGCCTGAGTTTGTCCACGGTGGACATTTTCTGATTTCTGTTTTGAATCAGATAGATGTTCGTGGACGTTCAGGAGTTGTTAAGATTTGGGCGGAGCGTCGGATTGGGTCCGGCGCGCCGTTTTCTTTGGTGGGTGAAGGGGCTTCGCTGTGGAATGGTGGGTCCCCGCCTTCGCGGGGATGACAAGGGCGGTGTTGTAACGCGAGGTTGGCTATGACCCGGCGGGCGGCTTCGGTTACCGGATCGATGGTCTCGCGCAGGATCTGGATGCGGTCGAAGCGGTCGGGGTTGTCTGCAAGTGTCTGGCGCAGGGCGGTGCCGAAGGCCTGACGCAGTTCGGTGCCGATGTTGAATTTGCAGACCGTCGTCTCATGAGCAAGTTGCTGGCGGAGCGCTGGCGCCAGGCCAGAGCCGCCGTGGAGGACGAGGGGCAGGGTGGGGGCTGCGGTCTGGATGGCTTTGAGCCGCGCATGGTCAACGGTCGCGTCGGTCGTGGTCATCAGGTGGCTGTTGCCGCTGGAGATGGCGAGGGCGTCGATCCCGGTTTCCCGCAGAAAATGCGCCACTTCGGCGGGGTCGGTGCCGTGCGAGGGGCGGTCGGGATAGCCGACGTGGCCCAGCTCGGCCTCGATGGAGATTCCTGCGGCATGGGCGAGGGCGGCGATTTCGGCGGTGCGGGCGATGTTTTCGGCCAAAGGCAGGGCAGAGCCGTCGAACATGACGGAGGTGAAGCCGCAGGCGATGGCCTCGGCGCAGACCGCGAGGCTTTCGCCGTGGTCGAGGTGGGCGACGACCGGGACTTTTGCGGTTTCCGCGAGATGGCGGAACATCGCGCCGAGGATGGGGAGGGGTGTGTGCGCTCGCGCGCCCGGTCCAGCTTGCAGGATCAGCGGGCGGTTTTCTGCTTCTGCGGCGCGGGTGTAGGCGAGGGCGTCTTCCCAGCCCAGCACCACAAGACCGGCGACAGCGGTGCCGTCGGTGAGGCAGGGGGTGAGGACGTCCTTGAGCGTGGCGCGGGTCATTTGAACTTGGCGATCATGTCCTTGATGCCGGGGATCGTCTCGATCTGGTAGGCGTGGGTGGGCTGGAAGTATTGCACAAGTGAGCGCTGGGTTTCACCGGCGAGGATGGTGAAATAATACATCTCGTAGCCCGGCAGCGCACAGCAGGGGTGGTAGCCGTTGTCGATGGCAATCGTGGAGCCGTCGACGATGTGGTAGGCGTCGCCGGGTTTCCCATCCTCACGCTGGAGCATCTGCAACCCGCCTCCGTGGGGGGGATTGAAGCGGAAGTTGTAGACCTCGTCATGCCGGGTTTCCAGCGGCAGGCGGGTGGTGTCGTGCTTGTGGCTGGGAAAGCCCGACCAGCCACCCGC
>JANMGI010000287.1:0-1689 GCA_031374565.1 Paracoccaceae bacterium
CGTGCCGCACAGGACCAGCGCGGGGGCTCCGGCCAGAAGCGTCTGGTTGTCCGGGGTCCGATAGGCCATCCGCTCGATCTTCACCGCTCCGGCCCCCCGGCGGAAGCGACTGGCGAAAAACGGCTGCATCAGCCGCGCGCCGCAGGCCTTGGTCAACCGCTTGGCCAGAAGCCCGAGGTCGGTGAACAGGGCCGGGCCATCAATCAGCAGCACCGCGCCCGGTTGGCGCAAGGCCCGTGCGGCGGCTTTGATCTCCTCCAGTGGCGGACGGCTCGACGGCGGTGGTGGCGGGGCCGTGGCGTGAACCTTGGCCTCCTCCCAGGCAGTATTCGCCGGAAGGATTAGCGTGGCGATCTGCCCGCCCTTGCTTCGCGCCACCTGAATCGCGTCAGCGGCATCGACGGCCACCCGACTGGCCTCGCTGCACACCCGCGTCCAGTGCGACACCGATTGCGCGATCCCGACCGTATCGCCCTTCAGCGGGGCTTCGAACCGCAGGTGGTAATCCGCATGGTCGCCCATGATGTTCAGCACACCCGACTGCGCCTTGCGGGCGTTGTGCAGGTTGGCAAAGGCATTGCCGAAACCCGGCGCAAGGTGAAGGAGTGTCGCGGCAACCTCGCCCGTCATCCGGTAGTAGCCATCCGCCGCGCCCGAGACGCCGCCCTCGAACAGACAAAGGATGCAGCGCATCTCGGGATGCCGGTCGAGTGCTGCGACGAAGTGCATTTCCGAGGTGCCGGGGTTGGCGAAGCAGACCCGCACGCCCGAGGCCAGAAGCGTCTGCACCAAAGTCTCTGCGCCGTTCATCGGGGCCTCCATCTTCGCGTGGGGCCAGAAGACCGGATTCTGCCGCGCGGCACAACCCGGAAGGGCAAATTCCGCGGGTTAACAAATCCCTAACGCCCGCGACCAAGTCATTGATTTTATGAGGTGATCGGAAAGTGTCCACCGTGGACACATGAAAAAACCCCGCCGAGACATCTCGGCGGGGTAAAGGTGTCCCCCAGGCGGTCCGGGGGACAGGCGTGTTCCTGAATTCAATGCGTGCGGCTGCCGTCAGCTTCCATTTCAGCCCGGATCTGCTGCCGCAAGATATCGATGGGGACCATCTTGCCGTCCCGTTTGAAGTGCCAGTAGGTCCACCCATTGCAGGACGGCGCCTTTTCATAAGCGGCCCCGACCTGGTGGATCGACCCCTTCACATCATTGCCGACCAACGTGCCGTCAGCGCGGACCTTGGCCTTGAAGCGGTTGCCCAGCGAAAACAGCTCCTCCCCCGGCCGCAGCATGCCCCGCTCGACAACCTGTCCGAACGGCACCCGCGGTTCCGCCCGTTTTGACCCGGTCACTTCCAGCGCCGAGGCATCGAACCGCCGCACCCTGTCGATCCGTTCGGCAGCCACTTTCCGGTAAGCCTCCTCCCGCTCGATCCCGATGAAGTCGCGGCCCAGCATCTTGGCCACCGCCCCGGTCGTCCCGGTCCCGAAGAACGGGTCCAGCACCACGTCACCCGGGTTCGTCGTCGCCACGATCACCCGATGCAGCAGCGCCTCGGGCTTCTGGGTCGGGTGGGCCTTGTCGCCGGCCTCGTTCTTCAGCCGCTCATGCCCGGTGCAGAGCGGGATCACCCAGTCCGACCGCATCTGTACGCCATCGTTGAGGGCCTTCAGCGCCTCGTAGTTGAAG
>JANMGI010000350.1:0-4157 GCA_031374565.1 Paracoccaceae bacterium
AAGGTCCACGGCCTCGTCGCTGCGGCGGTTGGCCCGGTACAGTCCGAGCTTCATTTCGCCCACCGATGGCAACTGATTGTCACCGGCAATCGGCACCATACCCTCGGGGATGCTGCCCAGCATCCGCACCGACACCGCAAGGTCGGCCGCCACTGTCGCCTCGACCGCCTGTTCGCTTTCGCCGCCGGTTGCCATCTCCCAGGGGATGCCGGCCGCCTCCAGCGCGGCCTGCGCGCGCGGGCGGAAGATGCAGGTGTCCTTGAAGCCCAGCCGCAGGGGTCTGCGCTGCCAGGCATTGCCCTCTGCCGCCCCGACCCAGACCAGCCCGCGCGACGACAGCACCTCGGCCCCGGCGTCGGGCGCTTCCTCGGTCGTCAGCATCACATCGAATGCGCCGCGCAGGTAGTCCTGCTTCATCAAAAGCGTGAAGGACGACACCAGATTGATCCGGACCCGCGGGTAAGCCTGTGCCATCCGTCGCAGAATGCCGGGGATCGCGGGATAGACGACATCGTGCGGCACACCCAGCCGGATTTCCCCTTCACAGGCGGTGGACGACAGCAAGGACAGCGCCTCGTCGTTCAGGGCCAGCATCCGGCGGCCGTAGGACAACAGTTGTTCCCCCTCGGGCGACAGCGCCAGCTTCCGCGCCGCGCGCAGGAACAGGGACATCCCCAGCGCCTCTTCCAGCCGCTTGATCTGCATCGACACCGCCGATTGCGTCAGGTTCAGATAGCCCGCCGCACGTGTCACCCCGCCGACATCGGCGACGGTTACAAAGGATCGCAGGGAGGCGAGGTCGAGGTTACGCGGCATATCACAAATCCTGATGTATCGGTTCACAATCATTCGTTTTCATAATGCATCGAAAGGAAGCATTGTTCAAGCATCCTGATGCAACCGCATCGAACCATCACGAAATCAGATCAAAGGAGCCGCCATGTCCGTATCCCATCCCACCCTGTCCCTCGCCGCCCGGCTGCATCGGACCGGCTCTGCCCTTAGCCGCCTGCCATCGCGCGTGCTGGGCCTTGCCGCCATCGCCCGGTCCCGCCGCGGTCTGCTTGGTCTGGACGATCATCTCCTCCGCGACATCGGCCTGACCCGGTCCGAGGCCCTTGCAGAGGCCCAGCGCCCCGCCTGGAATGCTCCGCCGCACTGGAAAGGATAGAACATGACCCTTTTGCCCTTTCGTCGCAGCCAAGGTGCTTGAAATCACCGGCAACGTCCCCAATATTTCACACACGAGGTCGCGCCGGTTCCCGGCGTTGCCCTTAGGGACAACATCGGAGGCTTCAATGGCTCAGTACGATACGATCCGCAGCGTTGGCGTTGGCGCCAATGTCCGGATCGACGAAGGGCTTCGCGCCCACATGAACAAGGTTTACGGGCTTATGTCCGTGGCCATGCTGGTGACCGCAGGCGTTGCCTGGGGTGTCGGATCGACGGATGCGTTGATCTCGATGTTCCGCAACCCAGTCACCGGCCAGATGAACATTCTTGGCTGGGTGATCATGTTTGCCCCGCTGGCGATGGTCTTTGCCTTCGGCGCACTGATCAACCGGATGTCGGCCGCTGCGGCACAGCTGTTCTTCTACGCCTTCGCGGCTGTCATGGGTCTGTCGCTGGCCTGGATCTTCCAAGTCTTCACCGGCGCATCCATCGCTACCACGTTCCTTGCCACCTCGGCCGGTTTCGCCGGCCTTTCGCTCTACGGCTATACGACCAAGCGCGACCTTTCGGGCCTTGGGCGGTTCCTGATGATCGGGCTGATTGGTCTTGTCGTCGCGATGGTGGTGAATATCTTCCTCGGGTCGTCCGGGCTTGCCTTCGCGATCTCGGTGATCGGTGTTCTGATCTTCGCGGGTCTCACGGCCTATGACACGCAGAACATCAAGAACAACTATATCGCCCACGCTCAGGCGATGGACGAAGAGTGGCTGGCCAAGTCCGCGATCATGGGCGCCCTGAACCTCTACATGAACTTCATCAACCTGTTCATGTTCCTGCTGCAGTTCATGGGCAACCGCGAATAGGCCTTCTGACCCTTTCGACACAAGGGCCGGTCGCAAGACCGGCCCTTTTTCATTTTAGGCTTAGGTCGGCCTGCATCCGGATTGCGGGAAATCCAATGCCCGGTCCCAGCGGCACCACGGTCTCTCCCAGCACCCGAAACCCCAATGCGGCATAGAACGGCACCGCCGTCCGCGTGGACAGACAGTCGAACCGCTGTACACCCTCTGCAGCCGCCGCAGCAAAGACTTGCTCCATCAGCGCGCGCCCGATGCCCTGGCGCACGGCGTCCGGATCGCTTGCCACGTGCCGGATGTGTGCCAGTCCGGCTGCTTCCGCCCCTCCCGGCCCGCCACGCGCGCCGGGTGCTGCCAGACTATAGCCGCCCGCACCCAGCACGCGGGCACCGTCCAGCACCAGGAAGTACCGTCCCGAGGCCAGAAGCTCGGGCCGCGCGCGGGCAATGATCGGAACCGCCGTGACCATCACCGAAGGCGGATAGTCCGCCGCCAGCAGACGTGGATAACTGCGCGACAAAAGACCGTCGACGGCAGCAAGATCCCCCGGGTAGGCGCGACGCAGGGTGAAAGTCGTGGGCATGGACGTCAGATGGTGCGCTGGGTGAAAAAGAAAAGCCATGCACCGGGCAAAGCGCGCCACACAAAAGGAAAAGGCCGCATCCCTTCGGACGCGGCCCCTGATCCAGCGGATCGGCGCGATCTTACTTGATCTTGCCTTCCTTGTATTCGACATGCTCCCGCTTGACGGGGTCGTACTTCTTGACGACCATCTTTTCGGTCATCGAACGGGCGTTCTTCGTGGTCACGTAAAAGTGGCCGGTGCCCGCGGACGAGTTCAGGCGGATCTTGATGGTGGCGGGCTTTGCCATGGTCGTTTCCTCTGCATCGGGGAACCCAGACGGGCCCCGGTGAAATCCTTGAAGCCCGCCTTTTAGCTATGGGACCGGCAGAGTCAACAGCGAAACCGGGATCTTGGGTCAATTTGCGCGGAGAGCCTGTAAGCCGGATTTTGTCCACCCCGGACCGTGATCCGGGGCTGGATGACCATTCCTCTGCCAACCGTGTTACCACGGCGGTCAAGCTGCCAACCCGGGCCTCTCGGGCGTTGGCATCCCTGGCGAGCGGTATCCCGGACCGAAATCCGGGACCTGTCCTGCCGCGAGGCCCCTATTTGGCATTGCTCCGGGTGGGGCTTGCCGTGCCGTCCTTGTCGCCAAGTCCGCGGTGGGCTCTTACCCCACCGTTTCACCATTACCCTGCCAAGCCGAAGGCGAACCTTCTCTAACAGCAGGGCAGTCTCTTCTCTGTGGCGCTTTCCCTGGGGTTACCCCCGCCGGGCGTTACCCGGCACCCTTGCCAACGGGAGTCCGGACTTTCCTCGGGTCCCGCCTTTCGACGTCGCCCGCGGTCATCCAGCCCTCCGCGCGAGGGCCGGATTAGGCGTCCCTGCGACTTGCGTCAACCGCAAAGCGCCGCAACCCGCCGACAAGTGCGCAGTCGGTCGCATCCAAAGGCCCAGAAGCCCAGGGCCGAAAGCGCCGGCGGAAGGCGGACAGCAGGGTTTCCGTCGCGGCCTCGGGATAGCCGAAAGCCCGCAAATCCGCCAGAAACCCGGCCTCGGCCTCGGGTGCCACCGCCAGCGCCTTGGCACCTCCCTCCCCCCCAGTGACGGGGGAATGGGGCGTGGCGGGCACCTCGGCCATCCTCGGCTCCGGCCAGACCGACAGACCGTGCAGCGCCAGCCGCCGCCAGTCGAACCGAAGCCCGGGGTCACCCTTGCGGTCAGGCGCCATGTCACTGTGGCCGATCACTGCCTCCGGCCCCAGTTCGTGCCGCTGCATCACCCCGGCCAACAGCCGCTCCAGCGCCGCCATCTGCGGTTCGGCAAACGGTTCGGACCCGCTATTCGCCAGTTCGATCCCGATGGAACGCGAGTTTACATCCCCCTCGCCGCCCCATTTCCCCACCCCGGCATGCCAGGCCCGCGCGGCTTCATCGACCAGCGACAGCACGGTGCCATCCCCATCGATCAGGTAGTGCGCCGAAACCTCTGCCGCCGGATCGCACAACCGCTCCAGCGCTTCTGCGCACGACCGCATGGCTGTGTAATGCAGCACGACCAGT
>JANMGI010000150.1:0-1552 GCA_031374565.1 Paracoccaceae bacterium
TATACGCTGCTGGAGCAGGAAGCGTTGGAAAGCTTCCTCCCGATGTGCCAAACGCGGGGCGTGGGGATCGTCGTCGGCGGCCCCTACAACTCGGGAATTCTAGCCATAGGGCCGAAGCCTAGGGTGCATTACAACTATGCACCGGCGCCTGACTGGGTGATGGCCAAGACGGCGCGGCTTCAAGACATCTGTGCAGCGCATGGGGTGCGGCTGGTCGATGCGGCGTTCCAGTTTGCGTTGCGGCACCCGGCGGTGGTGTCGGTGATCCCGGGCGGGCAGGGTGTGGCCGAGATGGCCGCCAACCTGAAAGCTGCCACGGCAAAGATCCCGGAGGCGCTGTGGGCTGAGTTGCAGGCCGAAGGGCTGCTGCGCGCGGATGCACCGATCTGAGGCGGGCCTCCTCGTTCGCCTTCGGCTTCTCGTCGGAGGGCGGCGGCCAGCAAGGAGTGACGAAGTCTACGACGCGCGGCCTCTCGTGGTTAGCTGCCGTAAAGTGCTGCCATGACGATGCGGGTGGCAGCGGCGGCGTCTTGCTTGGCCTGCGCTTCGACAAGGGCGGCGTTCCCGGCAAGCGAGCGGGCAATGACGCGCAGTCGGTCGGTGACGGCGATGTTCGCCCGCGCCTCGCCCACCGGATCGGTGCCGCCGTGGTCGGGGAAGGTGTCGAAGTAGATCACGCCGTCATAGCCCGCGCGGTCAAGGGCCACGAAAAGCTCGACAGTCTGCACCGGATGCACCGAACCCGCGATCAGCCCGTCGTCGCGTTTGCCGTAGCCGTCATTGAGGTGGACCCCAAGGATGCGGCTATGACGTGCGGCCAGCATCGCGGCGCGGGCGGGCATCTCGCCCGCAAAGAGCATGTGGCAGAAGTCGAGGGTGACTCCGGTGTTCGGACGCGCGACTTCGGCCAACGCCAGAAGCGTTGTCGTCATGTCGGGCATCACCGCATGGGCGCGGGGTTCGTTGGGCTTGTATTCCACGGCGATGTCGATGGCGGGGTTGTGGTCGGCAACCTCGGCAATCGCGGCAATGCTGTCGTCCCACTGGCGCGCGTAATCGGCCTGGAAGGAGTAGTCGAAGCCGTCCTGCCCCAGCCACAAGGTCATCAGCTTTCCGCCCATTTCGGCCAGCGCGTCGATGCCGCGTTTGGTTAGGTCGATGGCCGCACGGCGGGTGGCGGGGTCGGGGTTGCTGAACGCCCCAAGGCGGAAGCCGGGGTCGGTGTAGTATCGCATGGCAAGGCCGTTCAATGCCATGCCATGGTCGGCCAGAAGTGCCGACAGGTGCGCGGGAGTGTGGTGGTCGAAATGGTCGGGGTAGTTCAGATCGGCTGCATCAAGGCCGCCGACCTTGCTTGCCGCGGCGATCATCTGGGCAACGGTGTCGCCCTTCTGCTTGAACGCGTTCAGCCGGGTTGCGTAGCGCGGACGGTTCGGCAGGGTCATGACTGGCCTTGGGCAGAGAAAAGCTCGGGATGGGCACGTTCCAGGGGCTGAAGATAGGTCAGCAACTGGCGCAGGTGGTGCTGCACGGCAAGGCGCGCGGCGTCGGG
>JANMGI010000374.1:0-3092 GCA_031374565.1 Paracoccaceae bacterium
GGTAGGCCCAGGGCCTCGTTCCACGCCGGAAGCTGGACGGCGCGGGCGCGGCGTTCTTGGACAGGGTGACGGCCAGCATCTCGATCAGGATGCGGTAGACGTTGTTTTCCGGCTGCTGCTCGGTCAGTCCAAGCGAGTTGACCTGGACCCCATAGCGGAAGCGGCGGAACTTGGCGTCGGTGATGCCGTAGCGGGATTCCAGAAGCTCATCCCAGAGGGCGGTGAAGGCGCGCATCTTGCAGAGCTCGGTCACGAAGCGGATGCCGGCATTGACAAAAAACGACATTCTGCCCGCCATTGCGGGGAAATCCTGGGCGGAAACTTTCACTTTTAGATCATCGAGGACGGCGCAGGCGGTGGCTAGGGCGAAGGCGAGTTCCTGCTCCGGCGTGGCCCCGGCCTCTTGCAGGTGATAGCTGCAGACGTTCATCGGGTTCCACTTTGGCAGGTGTTTCCCGGTGTAGGCGGCGACATCGGTGATGAGGCGAAGCGAGGGTTCAGGCGGCAGGATGTAGGTGCCGCGGGAAAGGTACTCCTTGATGATGTCGTTCTGGACGGTGCCTTGCAGGGCGGAGACATCAGCGCCCTGTTCTTCGGCCACGGCGATGTAGAGGGCGAGAAGCCAAGGGGCTGTGGCGTTGATCGTCATCGAGGTGTTCATCTGGTCAAGCGGGATATCGGCAAACAAGGCCCGCATGTCGCCTAGGTGGGCTATGGGGACGCCGACCTTGCCGACCTCTCCCTTCGCGCGGGGATCGTCGCTGTCGTAGCCGGTCTGGGTGGGCAGGTCGAAGGCGACGGAGAGGCCGGTCTGCCCCTTGGCAAGGTTGCCCCGGTAAAGCGCGTTCGAGGCCGAGGCGGTGGAGTGACCGGCGTAGGTGCGGAAGAGCCAGGGCTTTTCGGTCATGACGGACTCACGAGTTAGGCGGGTAATTTTATTGCGTCAGGGATGGGATACGCGACAGATCGTGCCGCTGTCAATCGCTGCGCTGCGGCGATGCCGGAGCGGGGGCCAGCCCCGTCGCCAGTGGTTCTTGAACCAATGGCGTACCACTGGCGACCCCCGGAGTATTTGTGAAAGAGCAAATCCATTGCGGGACGATGGTGATCAGCTAGGGTTTGTACATGTTCGGCACGGTGGCTGTCCCGGTCTGGCTATTGGGTCTGATCCTTGGCTTTGCCGGGGTCAGCTTTGCGACGCATTTTCTGTTTCCAAGCGTGCGGTGGTTCTTCCGGCGGCGCGCAGAGAAGGCGCTTGGGCGGCTGAATGCGCGGCTGGACCGGAAGATCGACCTTTTCAAGCTGGCTGAACGCTCTGACATGGTGGCGCGGTTGGCCTACGACCAGCGGGTCGTCGAGGCGGCGATGGCCCATGCAGCCGACACCGGTGTGCCGGGGGAAGTGGCCTTCGAGGAGGCGCGACGCTATGCCCGCGAGATCGTGCCCGGGTTTTCGGCGACGGTCTATTTCGGCTTTGGCACGCGGGCGGCGAAATGGCTGTCGCGCCTTTTGTTCCGGGTGCGGGTCGGCAAGGTTGACCAGGCGTTGCGGCAGATCGACCCCAAGGCCACGGTGATCTTCGTGATGAACCACCGGTCGAACATGGATTACGTGCTGGTGACCTGGCTGGTCGCGGATCGCTCAGCAGTGTCTTACGCGGTGGGGGAATGGGCGCGGTTCTGGCCGTTGTCGGCGCTGATCCGGTCGATGGGGGCCTATTTCATCCGGCGGGGAGAGCGGAACGCGCTGTATCGCAAGGTTTTGGCCCGCTACGTGCAGATGGCCACCGAAGAGGGAACGACGCAGGCGATCTTTCCGGAAGGGGGCTTGAGCTTGAACGGGCGGGTGGGGCCGGCAAAGCTGGGGTTGCTGAGCTATATTGTCGACGGCTGGCAACCGGGTGGGCGCGATGTGGTCTTTGTTCCGGTGGGGCTGGCGTATGACCGGGTGCTGGAGGACCGGGTGCTGGTCGAAGCGGCAGAGGCGGGGACGCGGCGGTTTCGCAACCTGCCGTTCCGGACCGCCCTTCATGCCGTGCGGTATCTTTGGGCGCGGTTCCGGGGGCGGACGAAGGGGTTCGGCACGGCTGCGGCTGGGTTTGGTGCTCCGGTGTCGTTGCGGGACCATCTGGCGGCGGGGGCGACCGTCGAAGCGTTGGGCGAGCGGCTGATGGCAGCGATTGCGGCGGTGGTTCCGGTCTTGCCGGTGCCGCTGGTGGCGAAGGCGTTGGGGGACGGGGCGGCCAGCCGGGAAGAGTTGTTGGCGCGGATCGAAGCCCTGGTCGCGCGGCTGGCGGCGGCCGGGGCGGTCCTGAAACTGCCGCCGCAAGGGCTTGGTGCGGCGCTGGAAGAGGGGCTTACGCCTTTGATCCGGCGCGGGCTGGTGACCGAGGCCCTGCAACCCGTGGCAACGGAGGGCAAGCTCTTGCGGTTTTACGCAGCATCGGTGCCAGAGGTCTAGGTATCGCCGCAACGCCGCAGACATAAAATTTCAATAACACCTGATCATACTATTGCAAAGTTGCGCGCAGGTCGATTACCTGCGGGAAAGCGCGCGGCGATTCTGCGGCGCGGCATTTGGTTGGAGGCTTGGTTGGCTTTGGATACGCAAACGGCACCCTTGGCCTACGACGCGCCAAAAAAGGACCTTTATGAGCTGGGCGAGATGCCACCGATGGGCCATGTCCCGGCCAGGATGTACGCCTGGGCGATCCGCCGGGACCGGCATGGCGCGCCGGAAACCGCGATGGTGCAGGAAGTCATCGACACCTGGAAGATCGACAGCAACGAGGTGCTGATCCTGGTGATGGCGGCGGGGGTCAATTATAACGGCGTCTGGGCGGGCCTTGGCCAGCCGATTTCCCCCTTCGACGGGCACAAGACAGCTTACCATATTGCGGGATCGGATGCGTCGGGGATCGTCTGGGCGGTGGGCGACAAGGTGAAGCGCTGGAAGGTCGGCGACGAGGTGGTGATCCACTGCAACCAGGACGACGGCGACGATGAGGAGTGCAACGGGGGCGACCCGATGTTCTCCACCAGCCAGCGGATCTGGGGGTATGAGACGCCAGATGGCAGCTTTGCGCAGTTCAC
>JANMGI010000390.1:0-3389 GCA_031374565.1 Paracoccaceae bacterium
CCAGCCTTGCTGGCTGGGCTGACCAAGACTACACCGCTTTCGAGACATAGTTTAGTCAACAATATGGGTTAGTTCCCAGAATCATACGTTGTTCCAGGCAAGATCTTTGCAGGCAAGAATCATGGGATTTGATAACCTTCAGGCGACAGCCGTTGTTCGCAGGAATTCGATCACCTTCGTCGAACAGCTTTTCGCGCTTTACGCAGCAAGGCGTCCACTGGTTCTGGTTACTGGTGACAAGCAGGCAGACCACTTTCCCGGCCTTGAGATCGACCGCTGCATCGACCCGGGTGACCAGACCGGCTGGTTCACGGCACATCATCCGGTGATCCTTGACGACCTGCCGGCACAGGTCAGCTACACGTCCGGCACGGAAGGCCTGCCGAAGGGTATTCTTCTGACGTATCGCAACCTTGGCTACACGACCGAGCGGATCATCGCAGAGATGCAGATGACATCCGAAGTGCGTGAATACGTCGGGGTACCGGCGACCTTCAGCTTTGGGATGGCGCGCTTCCGGGCCGTGAGTGCGGTCGGCGGGAAATCCTACATGTCGCCGCGCGGTTTTGATCCGCTGGAACTGGCGCGGATGCTGACCGCTGACGAGATCAACGCGCTTTCTGTCGTGCCGACCTTGCTGCGCATCCTGCTTACCGACCCCTCGATGATCGGCGCGGCGGGACAAAAGCTGCGCTGGATGGAAATCGGCTCGCAGCCCATGACGGCCGGTGAAAAGCGCCAGGTGCGGGAAATGTTTCCCAATGCACGGATCGTGCAGCACTATGGCTTGACCGAGGCGTCGCGCAGCACATTCCTGCAGATTTCGGGCGCCTCGGACGAGGCGTTGAATTCGGTTGGGCGTTCTGTCGGGCAAGGCGAGATCGGGCTTGCGTCCGATGGGCGCATCCGGATTCGCGGGCCGCAGGTCGCCAAGTCCCGTATTGACGCGGACGGGCTGCATGACCTGACAGATGCCTCTGGTTGGCTGCAGACGAATGACCTTGGTCACATGCGCGATGGCTATCTGTATTTCGATGGTCGCGCTGACGATCTGATCAACTGCGGCGGCCAGAAGGTGGTCCCCGACCAGCTTGAAGACCGCATCCGCGCGCGCCTTGAAGCTGGCGTGCAGATCGCGGTCACAAAGGTTCCCGACACCCAGCGCGGCGACGGCATTCTGGTGGCAATCGCGGGCACCTCGCCCCAGACTGCAACCGTACGCGAGGCTGCCGCGGCCGCCTTGCAGGAAATGGGCATCTCCGCCGGCTCTGCGCTGCATGTGATGGCGCTTGATGCGCTGCCCGTCACCGGGACCGGCAAAGTCCAACGCCGCGTGCTGGCCGAGCAGTTCGCCCTTCGGAAAGTCACGGCTCCTGCGGGGTCGAACCCGCCGCCGGGCAAGGTCAGTGACGTGACTTCGCTCTTCCGGCAAGAGTTTCCGGGCCATGAGGTCCAGGATCAGGACACTTTCGAATCTCTCGGCGGCGACTCGTTGCATTACATCCAGTTTTCGCTGGCCTTCGAAAGCCGCTTCGGCCAATTGCCGGATGACTGGGAGAAGCTGAGCGTCGCGCAGCTGGAACAGCGGACTAAGGGCAGCGAACCTTCGACTTGGCGCAAGCTGGAGACGGTAACGCTGACGCGGGCCTTCTTCATGATCTGCATCGTCGCCCTTCATGCAGAGGCGTTCATCTATAGTTGGAACTGGGGTGCCGCCTACTTTCTGGTGACCCTTGCAGGTTATTCAGTGGCACGTTTCCAGCTGCCCGAGATCATCCGTTCGGGCAGTGTTCGGACCCTGTGGGGAACTATCCGCTATGTCGCCATCCCGACAATTCTGACAGATGTGGTCCTTGAACTGGCTACGCACAAGTTCGAGCTTCCGTCGCTCCTTTTGATCTCCAACTACCAGGACCCGGCCAACATCAAGGGCTACAGCTTCTACTTCATCGAATTCTACGTGCAGCTTCTTGTGATCGCGGCGTTGCTGTTTTCGATACCGGCAGTGCGCAAAGCGTTCCAGGCACGACCGCTTCCAAGTGCGTTTGTCCTGTTTCTTGCGTCGGTCGCCATTGACCGGACCATCGAGTCGGTCTGGAATGGCGACTACAACTTCCACCGCACCCCATGGCACTATGGCTGGTGTTTTGCGCTTGGCATCGTCATCGCCTCAGCGCGCGACATACGCTCGCAGCTTTTTGCCATGTCCCTGGCCATAGTGTCAGTGCTTGCAGTCTGGGGGTTTACGTCAGCGGCCTACTATGTCGGCGGCGGCTGCGCCCTGATCCTGTTCGTCCGGTCCGTGCCTGTGCCCGCCCCCGTGAAGATCGTGGTCGCCGAAATCGCCGGGGCATCGATGTTCATCTACCTCAGCCACTACCAGGTTCTTTCACTTGTCGGAAAAGCCTTCGGCGAGCCCCGCCCGTGGATCACGCTGGTTCTGTCGATCATCGTGGGCATCGGAGGTGCACATTTCTATTCCTGGCTGGAACGAACTGTGGTGAAGGCCTTTCGACGCAAGACCCCATCTGTGGTCCTAGGTCAGTAGCACCCGGATCTTTCGCTGTCCGGTTCCGGTCTGATGCTTTCGGTCGAAGTACCAGAGCGACAAACGACCTGGTCAACCGTCAGAACCGGTTCTTGCTGCTGGCTATTGTGAACATCTCTTCTCTGGTCCGAGACAAACGTGTTGCTTGCACTCCGGCTTTGCACGTCCGGCGATCCATGTCTGCTTTCGAGGCTACCGAATTCCGATGAAGTGAAATCGAATGTTCGAACCGTCTCAAACCAAGACCCTGCGCCCAGCCACCGTTTGCTCTACCGCATGCGTATTGCAGTCCCGAGTTTTCTCTGAGCCAAAACTCATCAACCTACCGACTTCGGATCAACTCAGATCCATCAAAAAACAAGGGGATTTAAGTGGTGCCCAGAGCCGGAATGGCTTTGGGTGAACATTCCGACACATAGCTATTTATTTACAATACTTTAGGTAACCAACCGCAACTACGGGCAACACCTCGCCGAACATCGCTGAACATACAATCACAGCTCTTGAGGTGGACTAAAAGGTGGACTAGAAAAGGTGGACTGCGGGAGGATTTGATGGTTCTCTTGAACAGCCTGAACCCACTGAAAGCAAAGAACCTAGTCGCAGGCAAGTATGCTGACGGACAAGGACTTTGGCTAGTGAAGAGCGAGCGCACTCGGGGAAAGTGGGTACTCCGCGTTGTCGTCCAGGGAAAGCGTCGGGAGATGGGTCTTGGTCGATGGCCTGACGTCTCCATAGCGGAAGCGCGTGAGCTTGGCGCAGAAGCGCGTCGAAAGCTCCGAACAGGCATTGATCCGATAGCTCAGCGAGCCGAAGGCCGGAAGAGGGTCGCACGCCTAAC
>JANMGI010000450.1:0-1855 GCA_031374565.1 Paracoccaceae bacterium
CGGGGCGCGTGGGCCACGTCGTGGTGGTGATGATCCTGCGTGTCGCCCAGGACCAGCGCCGTCCCCGGCAGCCAGGGGATGCGGCGCAGGGTGGCAAGGTCGGGTTTCAGCGCATAGTCGCCATAGCCCGTCTCCCAGTTCGAGCTCTTGTAGCCCTGCACCGTGTTCATTTCCATGTCCACGGCCAGAAGGTAGTTGCAGCAATGCGTCTCGTCATAGCCGCCGTCGATGAAGAACTGCGCGTGAAAGCGCTTGCCCATCAGGCGGCCCTGCATGTCGATGCCAGCGGCGATCACGGTGTCGATTTCGCCGGACTTTACGGCCTTCTTCAGGTCTTCAAGGGTCAGATTACCGGGCATGTGGTTGCCTCTTTCAGATGTCGATTGGGGGAAGGGGCCTCAGCCCCTGTGGTGACAAGGTCAGTCCGGCACCAGTGCGCTCCGCCGAATTCCGGCTTGCGCGGCCAACAGGGGCCACCACTTGTATCTTGCGGTTCAGACCGCATCTGTTGTTGCTCCCCGGACCACAGGCATAGTGACCTGCGAATTTGATCAATAATTCACAGGTCAGGGTCGGTTCGCAACCCCTTCCGCCATTTGCGCCCGCGCGCCCAGCACGGCATTCAGTGCAACAGCCGCCAAAAGCACTCCGCCCCCGATGAAGGTGGCGGAACTTGCCGTCTCGCCCAGCAAGAAAAAGACCCAGGCCGGGGCCAGCAACACCTCGATCAAGGACAGAAGCGTCAGCTCGGCGGCGGGAATCACCCGGCTGCCAAGGGTGTACATCACCATCCCCAGCGCCAGGATCAGCGCGCCGATCCCGGCAGAAATGCCCATATCCCAGAGCGAGGCGACGATTGGCAGGCCTTGAACGCCCAGCACTGCCCCGGCGGCAAGGATCGAAAAGACGCCGCCCAGCATCGAAACCGGCAACATGTCGGCCACCCGGCCCCAGCGCAGTGCGACCGAAAAGGCCCCGAACCCGGCGGCGGACAGAAGGGCTGCTATGTTGCCCTGCACGGCACCGATGGCCAGCCCTTCGCGGACCATCAGATACATGCCGAAGACAGCCAGCGCGATGGCGGCCCAGGTTCCCGGCTTCACCCGTTCGCCCAGGATGATCCAACCCAGAATGGCGGCCACAAAGGGCGAGGCTGTGAAGAGAAAGACCGCGTTGGCGATGGTGGTGGTCTGGATCGCGAAGATCGCGCCGGAGAAGGCGAAGACAAGGCCTACACCGCCGATCACGCCCGCCAGCCCGATGCGCCGGATCGCAGTCAGGGGCTTCCCACCCGACCTCCACCAGATGAAGGCCAGCAGCACCGGGACCATCCCGATGGACCGCCAGAACAGGATCTGCCAGACGCTGGCGGCTTCGATCTGTCGCAGGCCAAGACCCATCAGCGACCAGAGCGACCCCGCCGCCAGCACCAGCGCAACACCCTGCCCGTATCGCATCGCGGCACCCCTTTGCTGCATCAGTGCAGGCATGATCAGTGCTGGCATGGGGCCGGGGTTCCGGCTGTTCCGTTCGCGACCCTTCCCGGTCAGTAGCCGCGCGTGCGGTCGACGAGGTGGAGGAACGGCTCACCCGCTTCGCCCCGGCGGATGTTCTCGGCAATCACGCGTGAGGCGGTGATCGCGCGGGTGTCGGCGGCGATGTGGGGGGTGACGGTCACCTTTGGGTGCGTCCAGAAGGCGTGATCCTGCGGGAGAGGTTCCACGCGGAAGACGTCCAGCGTGGCGTGGCCAATGTGGCCCGCGTCCAGGGCTGCAAGAAGCGCGGTGTCGTCGATCAGTGGGCCACGACCGGGGTTCAGGATGAATGCACCCTTTGGCAGGAGGGCGAGACGGTC
>JANMGI010000498.1:0-2636 GCA_031374565.1 Paracoccaceae bacterium
CGGGACCATGCGCTTTCTTGCGGGGGGCACGGACGTTCTGGTGCAGATGCGCGCCGGAGTGGTGCAGCCGGATGATCTGATCGACCTCAAGCACATTCCAGGCGTCGACAAGGTGGTGCAAACGCCGGAGGGCGGCTGGAAGATCGGGATTGCCGTGCCGGGCATCGTGCTGGGCGGGCATGCGGGGCTGGTGCGGGACTGGCCGGGCGTGGTCGAGGGGATGAACCTTGTCGGCTCGACCCAGGTGCAAGGCCGGGCAACACTGGCGGGGAACCTGTGCAACGGCTCACCCGCCGCCGATTCGGTGCCGGGGCTGATTGCGGCTGGGGCAACAGTGACGGTGACGGGACCGAAGGGTTCACGCGAAATTGCGGTGGAGGCAGTGCCGGCCGGGCCTGGGAAGACCAACTTGGCGAAAGGCGAGGTGATTTCGTCGATCACGCTGCCTGCGCGGGGCAAGAACGGGGGCGACTGCTATCTGCGGTTCATCCCGAGGACGGAAATGGACATCGCGGTCGTCGGTTGCGCGGTAAGCCTGCGGCTGGACGGCGACAAGATCGTTGAGGCTCGGGTAGCCTTGGGTGCCGTCGCGCCGACGGTGATCCTGTCGGACGCAGCGGCGCAGGCGATTATCGGGACGGTGCTGGATGATGCGGCGCTGGCGGCATTGACCAAGGCGGCGGAGGGGGCGGCGAAGCCGATTTCCGACAAGCGCGGCACGAAGGAGTTCCGGATCGAAGTGGCAGGCGTTCTGGCCCGCCGGGCGGCGAAGATCGCCTATGACCGGGCGAAGGGATTGACCAAATGAGCAAGATTCACGTCACCACTACCGTCAACGGCGACCGCGTGGAATACCTTGCCGATCCGCGCGAAACGCTGCTGGACGCGTTGCGGAACCATCTCGGTCTGACTGGAACGAAGGAAGGGTGCGGGACGGGCGACTGCGGGGCTTGTTCAGTCACCGTGGATGGCACGCTGGTCTGTTCCTGCCTGATGCTGGCGGCGGAGGCCAATGGCAAGCGGGTGGAAACCATCGAAGGCATGGCCAAGGAAGAGCTGCACCCCTTGCAGCGCAAGTTCATCGAACATGCGGCCCTGCAGTGCGGTTATTGCACCCCCGGCATTCTGGTGGCGGCGAAGGCTTTGCTGGAGCGGAACCCGGACCCGACGGATACCGAGGTGCGCTATTGGCTGGCCGGGAACCTGTGCCGCTGCACGGGATACGACAAGATCATCCGCGCCGTGCAGGACGCGGCTGCGGAAATGCGGCAAGACCACAGGGGGGCTGCGTGATGGCACGGGATGATGTGAAGACCGGATACAAGCTGATCGGCACCCGCCCCAACCGCCCGGACGGGCTGGACAAGGTGACCGGGCGCGCGCGCTATGGCGCGGATTTCGCGTTGCCGGGGATGCTGCATGCCGCCGTCGTGCGGTCGCCCCATGCCCATGCGCGGATCGTGAAGATCGACGCGTCAAAGGCGCTGGCGCTGGACGGAGTGAAGGCCGTGGTCACGCGGGCGGACCTGCCGACGGGGCTGACGGGTGAGGATCTGAACCTGCAGGACAACACCCTGGCAGGCGACCGGGCGCTGTATGATGGCCACGCGGTTGCGGCTGTTGCCGCGACTTCGGCCCTGTTGGCGCAGGACGCGGCACGGCTGATCGAGGTGACCTACGAGGTCCTGCCGCATGTCACCGACGTCGATGCTGCGCTGGCCCCCGGTGCGCCGATCATCCGCGAAGGCGTTGCGGATTTCTCGGTGCCGGAAGGGATGCACGGCAACGTCGCCCGCTACATGGAATTCGGGCACGGCGATGTGGAGGCAGGTTTTGCCGCCGCCGACATCGTGCGCGAGCAGACTTACAAGACCGAGGCGACCCATCAGGGCTACATCGAACCGCACGCTTGCGTCGGCCAGATGGGCGAGGACGGGCGCGGCGAGATGTGGGTCTGCACGCAAGGCCATTGGTACATCCGCCGGATGAGCGCGGCTGTTCTTGGGATCGACGCGGCCAACTTGCGGGTTACCCCGTCCGAGATTGGCGGCGGCTTTGGCGGCAAGACAACGATCTTCATGGAGCCGCTGTCGCTGGCCCTGTCCCGGAAGGCGGGCGGGCGTCCGGTCAAGCTGGTGATGAGCCGGTCCGAGGTGCTGCGGGCGACCGGACCGACGGCTTCGGCGTCCATGGACGTCAAGCTGGGGATGAAGAAGGACGGCACGATCACGGCGGGCAAGGTGTTCTTCCGGATGCAGGGCGGCGCTTTCGTCGGCATGTCGCCGATTGGCGAGGCGCTGCCGTGCGCCTTTGCCTGCTACGACATTCCGGCCCTGAAGCATGAGGCGGTGGAAGTGATCGCCAACCGCCCGAAGGCAGCGGCCTACCGCGCGCCGGGATCACCCATGGCGGCGTTCGCGGTGGAGAGTCTGGTCGACGAGATGTGCCGCGAGCTGAAGCTGGACCCGATCGAGGTGCGGCTGAAGAACGGTGCCACCAACGGGTCGAAGTCGTCCTACGGGCCGGTCTACAACGTCATCGGCCTGAAAGAAACGCTTGAGGCCGCGAAGGCGCACCCGAACTACAAGGTCGCGCTGGGGCCGAATCAAGGGCGGGGCGTTGCCTCGGGGTTCTGG
>JANMGI010000540.1:0-5217 GCA_031374565.1 Paracoccaceae bacterium
TCTGGCTCACGCTGAGGGAGCCCCGCGCGCATCGGAAAGGCGGTCTCGGGCAAGAAAACGGTCTCGCGGTAATCGGGAGCGACAGTATCGGCACACATGGGGGATCGAACCTTTGATCAGGGCAGAACGGTCCGGCAAGGACCAATGGCAGGACAACAAACCCGGCCAGGCCTCAGCCCGCCGGGCCGGTAATTCGCAAAGGAACACCCAGACCTGTCTGCATAAGCGGCGTTATAGACAAAGGCCACGGCACGGTCCAGTGCACCCTGCTGCCTTTCACATTGGCTCAAATATCCTCGGGGGGTTTGCGGGGCGAAGCGCCCCCAGTGACCGAGGAGAAGGGCAAACGCCCGCCGACGAGACGAAGGACGTCGCGCGTCAGCGCTCAATGTCACGGCCGTCCAGATCTGCAGCACGGCCATATGTCCGGCGAACCCCACTCGACAAAAAGCCCCGCGCAGGCTTCCCTTCTTCCAAGCCCCCATCCCGAAGGCCAACCATATGACCCGCCTTGCCCTCGCCTTCGCAGCCAGCCTTGCCAGCCCGGCCCTGGCGGACCTCACCCTGCGCACCGAAACCCCCGGCCTTGCCCTTGTGTCCCAGTCCGTTCTGCCTGCCGCTCCGGATGACCAGGGGGACATCGACCTCTGTGCGCATCTCTTCGCCGAAACCCTGACCACACCCGGCGGTCAGGATTCCGACGCCAAGGGCTGGCGCGTCACCGCCGAGCTGCCCTTCGGCGATTTCACAGCCGTCAGCTTCATCGGCCACGCCACCCAAGCCACCAGCGGCACCTGCGAGCTCCGGGGCGGCAATGTCGGCCTCTATTCCGGCGGCCAGATGGTCGCCCTCCTTTACAGCACGCATGCGCAGGACCTGATGATCGGCCGCATCCGCCCCTTCGGTGACGGCCTTCGCATCCTGTCGGGCGACGTGCTGCCCGGCACCACCGCCGACCTGATCCACACAGGCGACCAGATTTCCGTCACCAACCCGGCGGACGAAGAACCCGTCTGCACCGGTACAGGGCTTGTCCCCGGGATCGAAGACCTGCCCATCGACAAGGCCCGCACGCGCCTGATCCGCGCCGGGTGGGACCCCGTCGCCGGCGACCCGTCCCAGCAGCTCCTTGGTTTCGCGCAAGAGATCGCCGCCGCCGGTGTCCCCGAGGTCGAGGATTGCTCTGGCACCGGCTTTGGTTTCTGCGCCTACCGATACTCCGGACCGGCGGGAACCCTGTCGGTCGTCACCGCAGGCGAGGGCGGCGAAAGCGGTGGTCTCCCCCTTGTCTCATCTTACGGGGTCGATTGCCGATAGGCCAGGTTCAAGGTTGACCAATCCTGAATGCCGACAGCCAAGTAATTGATTTTGCACAGCCCTAAGCAATTGTCCTGTATGGACAAGGCTGGACAGTCGCAGCGCAACCTGCCATCCTGATCCAATGAAACTCGCCTCTCTCAACGTCCTTGGACAGGATCTTCTGCCCTGCTCCACCGACCCGGTCACCGGATATTTCCGTGACGGTTGCTGCAACACCGGCCCGATGGATCGCGGCCTGCACACCGTCTGCGCCCGCATGACGGCCGAGTTTCTGGCCCTGTCGAAATACCTCGGCAACGACCTCTCCACCCCTCGCCCCGAATACGGCTTCAAAGGTCTGCAACCCGGCGATCAGTGGTGCCTCTGCGCCTCCCGCTTCCTTCAGGCGCATGAGGAAGGTGCCGCCCCTCAGGTTCAGCTGTCGGCCACCCATCAGGCGACCCTTGCCGTCGTCCCGCTGGACATCCTGCGGCAATACGCCACCGATTGACCGACTGGACTATCCCGGCCACCGGCACGACAGCTTGCGCATGATCCCGCCCCGCTTCGCCGTAACCGATAGCCAGATCGCCCGCGTCGTCGCGACCTTCTACGCCGGGGTCCGCGACCATCCCGGTCTTGGACCCGTCTTCGCCGCCCATGTCACCGACTGGCCGCTGCACGAAGACAAGATCACCCGTTTCCGGAAGAACGCGATCCTTCATTCCCGTGACTATGACGGCAATCCGCTCGCCGTCCATCGCGCGGCGGGGAATGTCCGATTGCCGATGTTCGACGTGTGGCTGGGGCTGTTCGACCGCACCCTCAGGCTCGAGCTGCCCACCGACACCGCCGCGCAGTGGTCGGCGTTGGCCCACCGCATCGGCCGCGGGTTGATGTTCGGATTGCAGGGCACAGACGGCTCCCCGCCCTCACTTCGCTGAGGCTGCCGCTTCCATGCTTGACGGCGGCATCGGTCGCACCGCCCCGTCGTCACGCATCAGATCCTCGATGAACAGTGACAGAAGCTGCGACCGCCCGCTGACCCCGGCCTTGCGATAGATCGCGTTGGTTTGCGCCTTGACGGTGCCTTCGCTGGTCGACCGCAATCCTGCGATCTCTGACGTCGACATTCCCTTGATGGAAAACAGTGCCACGTCCTTTTCGGACGGGGTCAGCCCCCATTCGTTGAACCGTTCCTGCAACAGGTCGGCAAAGGCCCCCGAAGCGCGGCGGAGGCGTTCTTCGGCCCGGTTCCGGTCACGCAGTGCCCGCCACAGCATCCAGCCGCCCAAAGCCACACCCATGATCAGCCCGATAGCGGCGCTGATCTCCAGAAGTTCGCGCATCTCCCAGCTGATTGGCGTGGTCTGAAACCCGATCACCGAAGACAGGATGTCGGACACGAAAAAGAACGCGCACAGGACCTGCACGACGAAGATCGCGATGAATGGAAACGTGCGTTTCACGCGTTGCTATCCAAGGTCAAGCTCTGCACCTGTTATGCGTCAGCCCTTGCCACTTCCGCCGCCTTCACCACCGCCGCCACCGCTGCCGCTTCTGTCACCGTCTTCGGGGTCATCTCGATCTTCATCCTCATCCTCGTCATCACCCTTGCCACCACTGCCACCGGGTCCAGAGTTTGACGGGTCCCTGATGATCTCGACCCGCCCCTTGCCACCATCGATCGGCGTCCAGAGGTCGCGCAGAATTTCGCCCGTACGGGGGTTAAGGATAATCTCGCGCGACCCGTCCTTGCGTTTGGCGGCGATGCGCACGCGGCCCAGCAGAGTGCGTTCCTGGGTGATCGCACCGAAGCCTTGCCTTTTCAGCTGTCGGACAATGCTTTCGACGATGTCATCCGCGAAGGCAGGGGCTGCAAAAGCACCCGCTGCCAGCAAGCCTGCCACAAATTCTCGGCGCTTCATGTCCTGCCGAACCCCCGGTTCGCTACAATATGCGGCATGCAACGGACCCCGGCAAGGCCGGGGTCCTTCGTCCTTCAGAGCAGGCGGTCAGTCCTTGCCTTTGCCGCCATCGCCTTTGCCACCGTCATCATCTTCGTCGTCATCATCGTCGTCATCGTCGTCATCATCACCATCATCACCATCATCACCATCGTCGCCCCGGTCACCATCATCGCCCTTTCCGCCCCGGTCGTCATCATCCGCATCGTCATTCTCACGGCCATCGCGGTCTTCAAAGTCCCTGCCGACCGACTTCACCTCCTTGCCGGTCCTCGTGGCATCATCCCCCGCGACCGTTTCGGTTTCCTGGCTGATGATGTCACCGGTCTCATTGTCATAGATGACCTCGACCTTGGTCGCGCCCTTGATCGCCTCGACCTTGGTCTGGGTCGGGCCGATCTTCACTTCTACAAAGGAGTAGCCCTGAGCCAGGTAGTCGTCAGCCAGCTGGTTGCCGTCGATGGCCGCGAAAGCAGCCCCGGCGGACAGGCCAATGGCCGCGGTGAAGCACAGCAGTTTGGTTCTGAATGTCATCAGGTGATCTCCATCAGGTTGCAGGTCCAGCTCGTCCCGGGGGCCGGAAAACCACCGTCAAGAGCAGGACGCGATGAAGCCGGATGACGCCGGGTCTGGCCATTGCACCCAGGTTTACGACCCCGGACCTATGCCCCAGGTTTGCGGCTCTAAACCCCAGTTTACGGGCCGCGCCTGCGACAAGGGCCAATCCGCCCGCCACCCGGACAAGATTTGGGTCGGAAAACCAGAAAGCCCGCAGCACAAAGCCACGTGCCTTCGCACCGGCTGACAGTCTGGGACGGGTCAGACCTTCATCGTGACCCCAAGGTGCTTGGCCACGGTGAAGATGTCCTTGTCGCCGCGCCCGCACATGTTCATCACGATGATCTGGTCCCTCGGCAGCGTCGGTGCCAGCTTCATCACCTGCGCCAGCGCGTGGCTTGGCTCAAGCGCCGGGATGATGCCTTCCAGCTTGCAAGACAGCTGGAACGCCTCCAAAGCCTCGGCATCGGTGATGCTGACGTATTCCGCCCGGCCCACGTCATGCAGCCAGGAATGTTCCGGCCCGATTCCCGGATAATCAAGGCCCGCGCTGATCGAGAACCCTTCCAGAATCTGTCCGTCCCCGTCCTGCAACAGATAGGTCCGGTTGCCATGCAACACGCCCGGACGCCCGCCGGTCAGGGACGCGCAATGCTCCATCCGGTCATCAACACCCTTGCCCCCGGCCTCGACGCCCACGATCCGCACCGATTTGTCGTCAAGGAACGGGTAGAACAGCCCCATCGCGTTCGACCCGCCGCCGATGGCTGCGACCAGCACATCGGGCAGACGGCCCTCGCCTTCCTGCTCGGCCAGCTGCCAGCGCACTTCCTTGCCGATGATCGACTGGAAATCCCGCACCATCGCCGGATAGGGATGCGGCCCCGCCACCGTGCCAATGCAATAGAAGGTGTCACGCACATTCGTGACCCAATCCCGCAGCGCGTCGTTCATCGCATCCTTCAGCGTGCCGCGACCAGAGGTGACCGGAATGACCTCGGCCCCCAGAAGCTTCATCCGGAAGACGTTTGGCGCCTGGCGTTCCACGTCATGCGCACCCATGTAGACCACGCATTGCAACCCGAACTTCGCACAGACCGTCGCCGTCGCCACCCCGTGCTGGCCCGCGCCGGTTTCCGCGATGATCCGGGTTTTGCCCATGCGCCGCGCCAGAATGATCTGGCCCAGCACGTTGTTGATCTTGTGTGCACCGGTGTGGTTCAGCTCGTCGCGCTTCATGTAGACCTTGGCACCGCCAAGGTGCTCGGTCAGCCGGGGCGCGAAGTACAAAGGCGACGGACGGCCCACATAATGCTTCCAGAGATCGTCCATTTCGGCCCAGAAACTCGGGTCGGTCTTGGCGAAATTGTAGCGGTCTTCCAGCTCCAGGATC
>JANMGI010000547.1:0-3862 GCA_031374565.1 Paracoccaceae bacterium
AATGAAGATGCGGGTTTGGCTGACGTCGGTGGTCATCGCGGTATTCGGATTGGTGGCAGTGCCGCAGGCAAGGGCCGAAACCCTCGCCGATGCGCTGATCGCGGCTTACAAGAATTCGAACCTTCTGGACCAGAACCGCGCTGTATTGCGGGCCGCTGATGAAGATGTGGCAATAGCCGTGGCGACGCTGCGCCCCGTGGTGGCCTACACCGCGCAAGCCGGATACTCGGTGGCGGATGTGAACGGGGCGTTTGGCACGACAACGGTTGAAGGTCTGTCGGCCTCGCTGACGCTTAGCGCCGAGATGACGCTTTTCGATTTCGGGCGGCGCAAGCTGGGCATCGCCATCGCAAAGGAAAGCGTTCTGGCAACCCGCGAGGCCCTGGTCGAAGTTGAGCAGAACGTGCTTCTGGCGGCCGTGCGGTCTTATGTCAACGTGCGGCTTGCCCAGGAAGTCGTGGCGCTGCGGCAAAGCAACTTGCGGCTGATCACCCAGGAACTGCGCGCGTCGCAGGACCGTTTCGACGTGGGCGAAATCACCCGGACCGACGTGTCGATTGCCGAGGCGCGGCTTGCAGCCTCACGCGCAGCACTGGCGGCCGCCGAAGGCGACCTGATGATCGCTCGCGAAGCCTACAAGGCCTCGACCGGGGCCTATCCGGGGCGTCTGGCCGCGCTGCCGAAGGCGCCCGCTCTGCCGCGCAAGATGCAGGAAGCGCAGGATGTGGCTCGGGCAACACACCCGCTGATCCGCCAGGCACAGCATCAGGTCACGGTGGCGGATCTTCAGGTCGAAGCCGCAAAGGCCGAACGGATGCCGACCATCGGGGCAGGGGTCACCTTGCGCACCGACGACGAAGATTTGCAGACGCAGAACTATGGCCTAACCATGAGCCAGACGCTTTATGCCGGTGGACGTCTATCGGCGCTTCAACGCAAGGCGCTGGCGGGCAAGGATGCGGCCCGGGCAGGGTTGCAACAGACAGCCGTGGGAGTCATTGAAAACGTCGGCGTGGCCTGGGCGAACCTGGCCGTAGCCGCCGCGTCGATCGAGGCGTCGGACCTGCAAATCCGCGCGTCGCAGGCAGCGTTCGATGGGGTGCGCGAAGAAGCGGCAGCGGGCACGCGGACCACGCTGGACGTTCTGGACGCCGAACAAGAGCTTCTGGACGCCCGCAATGCGCGCCTGCAAGCCGAGGCGCAGCGCTATGTCGCGGTCTATCAGGTGCTGGCGACGATGGGTCTTCTGACGGTCGATCACCTGCAACTTGGCATCCCGACCTATGACCCTGAAGCCTACTACGGCGCGGTCGAGAAGGCCCCAAGCCACTCTGCCCAAGGCAAGAAGCTGGACCGGATTCTGGAAAAGATCGGCAACTGAGTTTTCGAACTGTTTCGGATTCCGCGATTTCTGTTGCTATGCATTGGCTTGGCGAAGTAAGTTGAAGTTTGGCAGAAGCGCAAGCGAGCGGATGTTCCAGATGGCAGGCCCCCTAAGTTCGCAGGAGATCGAGGATGTCGTTTCCTCGGTGCGCAGGCTTGTGTCGAATGAACAAAGCCCACGCCCGGTGACGCGCGACCTGAATGCCGACCGTCTGCTGTTGACCCCCGCGTTGCGCGTCGTGTCCCAGATCGACCCGCTGGCGCCTTTGATCCTGGACGCCAGACTGTCAGACGCAGTGACGGACGCTCCGTTGCCGGACGCCACATTGCCCAACGCCGAACCGGCTGACACCGACGTGCTAGACGCTGTCGGGGACGCACCGGCGCAGATGGCCGCCCCCGAAGCGCTGGACGACTTTCCCGCCGGACCGGCTGAACCCGAAGGGCTTGTGCCTTATCCTGTCGACGACCCAGAAATCCAACTGATCGAGGTGGACTGGGAAGACGACCTCTGGTTGCCGCCCGAGCCCGGCTCGCTCGTCGAAGCGGCGCTCGGGGCGGATGAGGCCGAAATCCTGATCTCTGCCGCCGATGATACCGCAGCCGAACTCGCGTCGGGGCCGAAGGACGGCACGGACCCCTGGGCGCAGGGCGGGTCAGATTGGATTGACGAAGATGCGGTGCCTTTCATTCCCTTGCGACGCCGGGCCGAAAGTCTTGCGGCACGGGTTGCGTCGGGCGAAGTTCTTGCAGGATCCTCGGCAGACTTAGCCGATGCAGGCCCAGAAGCGGACATCGCCGAAGACGATGACCTGGTGCATGGCCTGGAACTCAGCGCTCTGGAAATGACTGCGGCCGAACTTGCCGCGTTCACGCTTGATCCCGAAATCGGCGGCCCGCACCCAGTCGAAAACGATGCCAGGAACGATGCAAGGGCCGCAAGGACCCAGCGGATGCCGACTGAAATCCTGGACGCCGACGGCACGCCCCTTGCTGTCCTGGACGAGGCCGCGTTGCAGGACATCGTGCGCCTGATGATCCGGGAAGAGCTGCAGGGATCCCTCGGGGAACGGATCACGCGCAACGTGCGCAAGCTGGTCCGGGCCGAGATCAACCGTGCGCTTGTCGCGCGCGACCTGGACTGACCCTCATCACCTGCCTGAAATGAAAACGCGCCCACGTGGGGGCGCATTGCGTTTGCCTTGGATGGATGGACGGCTCAGGCGGCTTCCGCCTGCTCCAGTTCCAGCGCGTGGCGGCGTTCGGATTCTTCGCGCGATAGCGCGACCGACGTACGAACGCCCTTGCCGACGAAGTCCATCAGGCCCTTCACCACCCGCTCGTTCGGGTCGATCCCGGCGCAGGACAGAACCTCACGGCCATCGCGCGACCGTGCCCAGCGGGCAATCTGGTCGGGACCGTTACCGTATTTCTTGTCGTCTGCAATCGCGTCATCAAGTGCCGCAAGCACGACGGCCGCGAAAAGCTTGCGCGCGCGTTGGCCCTGCTCGAAGTTGAAGGCGGTGCTGTCGATGGAGTCGAGCATCGGCTTTTTCCTTTTTTCTTGGTCTTGTAATTCCTCAGCGTCCAAGAGTTGTAACGATTTGATCACGATTCGGGGCTTCCGGTTTGGAATGACTGCTATGCACCGAATGCATAGCTCGCACGCCCACCCTCAGCATCTAGTCTATCATCCAAGCCACTGAAGCCAACATTTAGGGGCAGGGTGCAGTATTTCAACCTTTGATTAGGATTTACTTGCCAGACCGGGCGCTGATCCGGTCATTCAAGCGAAAGACGGGCTTGACCTGCCATCAAAATGCCATTCGCCCGGTCAAGACGCAGATGGGCTATCGCGAATCCGTCACTTTGGGTGAAAAGCGTACCCGCAGGCTTGCCATCTTCGCCGGTGATCTCGGTGCCGACTGGGGCCGCGCCGTCTATCTTCATCCGGACCAGACCTTTGCGCAGTTCGGTCTTGTGCTTCATCCGCGCGGTGACCTCCTGGCCGACATAGCAGCCCTTGCGGAAGTCGACGCCGTGCAGACGCTCGAACCCGGCTTCCAGGATGTAGGTCTCATCCGGGATCAGTTCGATCCCACTTTCGGGGACAAGGTGTTGCACCCGGATTGCGTTCCAATCGACCTCTGGAACAGACACAGTCCCGGCGTTGTAAAGCCGCCAGCCCATTGCCGGATGACGCGGGTCGGGCAGGGCGCCGTCAGGCAGGGTGCCAAGCCCGCGCGTCACCCGCAACCCTGACGGCGCGATCTGAACATCGGCACGCAGACGGTACATCGTCATGCGGCGCAGAGTGTCGGCGGCAAGGCCAGTGGAGATGTCGATCATCACCGGGTGATCCGGCAGGCGCAGGATGAAGAAGTCGGCCAGATACTTGCCCTGCGGAGTCAACAGCGCCGCCCAGACAATGCCGGTGCCCGTTTCCAGCGGCCGTATGTCGTTCGTCACCAGCCCTTGC
>JANMGI010000557.1:0-5431 GCA_031374565.1 Paracoccaceae bacterium
CCTGGCTCTGGCGGCATGGCTGCCCTCCCGGTCGCCCGAGCACTTCATCTTTCAGCGAGGCGTCAACGGCGATCTGTGGAACAACTGGGGTTCGATTGCAGAACTTCGCGCCGACCCCGAAGCTTTGGCCGTCTTCCCCGATTGGCGCCGCAACGTGACCCCTGCGATGTTCGCGGCCCTGTCCGATCAGGGCTTCGACTTCATCCGCCTGCCGATCGACCCCGGCCCTGCCCTCGCATACGGCCCCGGCCCCGATCAGGACCGCCTGATCGATGGGATGCATGCCGCCGCCGAAATGGCACTGGACGCCGACCTCAAGGTGATCGTCGACCTTCACCCCCTTCCCCGCGGAGAAGAAATCGGCGGCATCGAAAGCATCCTTGGCGCTGACTTCCCCGACTACGTCACTCTCGTGGGCCGCATCGGCGCGCGCCTGAATGACCTGCCCGCCGACCGGACCGCGTATGAGCTTTTGAACGAACCCACCTTCGACTGCGAAGGAGTCTACGCGGGCGCCCCGCCGAAATGGCCCGCGATGCAGGCCCAACTGCATGCCGCCGCCCGCGCTGCTGCTCCCGACCTGCCGATCATCCTGACCGGGGCCTGCTGGTCCCAGGCCAACGCCCTCGCCTCGCTTGATCCAACGCTGATCCCCGATGACAACGTCCTTTGGACATTCCACAGTTATGCGCCCTACACCTACACCCATCAGGGCGCGATCTGGACCGAAGCCCCCGTCAAATACTTGCGGGACCTGCCTTATCCGCCCTCCCTGATGACGCCCGAAATCGCCGCCACGGTCATTGCCGAGGCCGAAGCCCGCATGACCGCCGCTGAAGGCACGGCGGACAGCGAAGCGATCACCAAGGCCGTACAGGACTACGCAGCCAACCCCGATGGCGACATCACCACCGAGATCTCGGTTGCAGCCAAGTGGGCCGATGCCCACGACATCCCCCGCAACCGCATTCTTCTGGGCGAATTCGGCGCGCTCCACACCATCGACGGCGTCTCCCAACCGATGGAGTGGTATCACGCGTTCCTTGCCACCAAACGCCAGGCCGCCGAGGCGGGAGGCATGGGCTGGGCCGTCCTCAGTTGGTCCGGCGGCATGGGCATCGCGTCCGAAGGTGCCGCCGACAGGCGCATGTCCCCCGAAACCTGCCGCGCGCTTGGCCTGCCATGCGACAACTGACCCTTCCACCCCTCTGCCGCCCCTCCGGCTGGGTCACCCAGTGGCGGCGCATCGGCACACTCTCGATCCTGAACCGCAAGGACCGCTTCTTTCCCTGAAACCCCTTTTCATATCGGAGAAAGAGATGACCACCTGCCCCTTCAACCCTGCCGAGGACGGCGCCGAAATGGCCTTCGATGGCCGGATGTCCTATGGCGACTACCTTCACATCGACCGCATCCTTGGCGCACAGACCCCGCTCAGCGATGCGCATGACGAAATGCTGTTCATCATCCAGCACCAGACGTCCGAGCTCTGGATGCGTCTTGCCCTCCACGAACTGGACGCCGCCCGCCGGATGATCGCCGCCGACCGCGCACAAGAGGCGTTCAAGATGCTCGCCCGCATCTCACGGATCTTCGAGCAACTGAACTCCGCCTGGGACGTGTTGCGCACCATGACGCCGTCGGATTACACCACCTTCCGCGAAGACCTTGGCCAGTCGTCAGGCTTTCAGTCCTGGCAATACCGCCTCGTCGAATACGCCGTCGGCAACCGCAACGTGGCGATGCTGAAGCCCCACGCCCACCGCCCTGACCTGATGGCGAAGCTGGAGGCTGAACTCGCCCGCCCTTCGCTTTACGACGAGGCGCTCCGCCACCTCGCCCGCAAAGGCCTGCCCGTGCCGCAGGACGTGCTGACCCGTGACCTGCGGCAAAACTGGACCCTGCACCCCGGCGTGCAGGCGGTATGGGAAGTGGTCTACCGCGACCCGGCGGCGCATTGGCAGGCCTATGAACTCGCCGAAAAGCTGGTGGATTTCGAGGATTACTTCCGCCGCTGGCGCTTCAACCATCTGACCACCGTAGCCCGGGTGATCGGCATCAAGCGCGGCACCGGCGGCACCTCCGGCGTCTCCTACCTGCGCCGGATGCTGGATGTAGAGCTCTTTCCCGAGCTTTGGGCGCTCCGCACCACGCTCTGATCCCGCACCGCGCGCCCCAACCTGCGGCGCGCGGGCAACTATGCCTTGGAAATCAGCAGTTTTCACAGCCCCGTGATCTCATTCCATTCCCTGCACGGTTTGACCTCCAGAGGGCGCTCGGTTAGCGTCACGCGCAACACGTCTGCGGCATTCTGCCGATGGACCGAAAAGTGTGGATCTTTTAATGCTGCAGACACCTCGTCGTTTTAGCCGTTTTGCCAGCCTGATACCCGCCGTTCTTGCCGTGGCCCTGGTTGCCGCTTGCGTCGATCCAACAGCAGGACCAACCGCCGCAACGCAGGCTTTGCCGAAACCCGACGAAAACGTCTACGTCGCCTCCATGGACTCCGGGATCGAGATTCCGGCCCTGCCCATCGACAAGATCCCCGAAGCTTACCGCCGCCAGGTTGTCGCGTATGACACCGACCAACCCGCAGGCACCATCATCATCAACCCGAAAACAAGGCTGCTGTACTACGTCCTCGGCAAGAACAAGGCGATCCGCTATGGCATCGCCGTCGGCAAGGCCGGCTTCGAATGGTCGGGTGAGGCCATCGTGGCCGAAAAGAAGACATGGCCCCGCTGGATCCCGCCAAAAGAAATGATCGCCCGCCGCCCTGAACTGGCACAGTACGATGAAGTCGGCCAGCCAGGCGGACCGACCAACCCGCTTGGCGCCCGCGCCATCTACCTGACCTCCGGGGGCCGCGATTACGGATACCGCATTCACGGCACGCCGGACTGGCAGTCCATCGGCCGCAACGCGTCGTCGGGTTGCATCCGGATGATCAATCAGGACGTGCTGGACCTCTACAGCCGCGTTCAGGGCGGCGAGAAAGTCATTGTGCTTACCGCGTCCGGCGAGATGCCTAAGGGCCTTTACATCCCGAAGCCCGTCGCCCCGAAAGTCGCGGCGAAGCCCAAAGCTCAGGCTGAGGTCGTGGTCCCAGCAGGTGCAGTTCCGGCGCTGAAAATCCTGCCACCGCCGTCAATCGCTACCGGCACCCCTGCGGTGGCCCCTGCCGTCGCTCCGGCGACCACGAATACGACCACCGCTCCGGCTGCGACCGCACCGGCCTGCAAGGTCGCCTTGGTCGATGGCGTCTGCCCGCCCGGCAATTAGAGCCTGTTAGACTAAAGTGGAATCCGGTTTTGTCGAAAGACAGGTGACCACTATATCGGTAGAGGCTGGCTGGCGCTTTTGTCAGCGTCAGCCAGACTCTAGGCGGACCGCACATAAGCGACGGGGGCGCCATCAGCGCCCCCGTTGTCATTTCAGGCCTCTACTTCAGCCAGCGGTCATAGTCGCTGACCAGAAGATGCCAGGGAGCCTCATCCTCATCGATCTCGGCAAAGCGGCCGATGGGCTCGCGGAAGATGTTGTCGGTCAGATCGTCGTTCACTGTGCTGACCTCACCAATCAGCACATCCCCGCCTTCACCCCAGAAGGCATGCCAGTCGCCCGGCATCAGCGTGACGCTTTCGCCCGGCGCAAACGTCAGCTTTTCGCCGGGGCGATAGGGCCGCTCGATCCCGTCGCAGTGCACCACCCCGCCCTTGTCGTAGGCGAAGTTGCCTTTGTCGTCCGACCCGTAAAGCTCTACCACCAGCGTCGCTCCGCCGCGGTTGATGATGTCTTCGGCCTTGATGACATGGGTGTGCATCGGGCTCAGCTGGTCCTGGCGGCTTATGAGAAGCTTCTCGGCATAGCACATGCCGCCCCCGCGTTGCAGGTCCGCAAGTCGCCCGTTGCGCAGCGTGAACAAGAACAGCCCCATCTCGTCGTACCGACCCTGACCGTAATCGGTGATGTCCCAGCCGCAGCGCGCATCGATGATCGCGCTTACGTCTTTGCGCGCCTTGAACTGATCCGGCGTCCAGTTGGCAAACGGCGGCAGCACAAAGCCGTGGTGCCGGATCAGATCGTCCGCCGCCCGCATGATGTCGTTGATCCGTGACCGTTTCATCACCGTTCCTCCCGTTTGCCGGGCACTATAACGATTACGGATCGGCGCTCAACGCCGTTCGCTTACCTTTTCCCGAAGATCGACCCCAGAATACCCCGCACCAGCGCCTGTCCCGACTTGGTCCCCAGCTGCCGCGCGAAGCTTTTCGCAAAGGCCGTGCCAATGGAATCCGACCCGCCGGAAGTGCTGGTCTTCTTCAGCTTCGGCTCGCCATAACCGTCGGCATCGTAGCGCCGCGCGCGTTCAAACTCCTGTTTCTCGTCGACCTGCTTCTGCTCCAGTGCCGTCGCATCCTTTGCTGCCGTGTCGGCGCGGGCCCGCAGCTTCTCGAACGCGCTTTCGCGGTCCAGCGGCTCGTCATATTTCCCCTTAACGGGTGAGTCCGCCATCACCGCCGCCCGCAACGCCGCGTCCAGTGGACCAAGCTGGCTGGACGGCGGCCGCACCAACGTGCGTTCCGCAATACCCGGAATGCCCTTGGCCTCCAGAAGCGAGGTCACCGCCTCACCCGTCCCCACATCCCGGATCGCCTCATCGATCTTGAAGCGCGGGTTCGGACGGTAGGTTTCCGCCGCCTTCGCCAGGTCCTTCTGGTCCTTCGCCGTGAACGCCCGCAGCGCGTGCTGTACCCGGTTGCCCAGCTGGCCCAGGATCGTGTCGGGCACATCCGCCGGGTTCTGAGTGATGAAATACACCCCCACCCCCTTCGACCGGATCAGCCGGGCCACCTGTTCCACCTTGGAAATCAGCGCCTTCGGGGCATCGGTGAACAACAGGTGCGCCTCGTCGAAGAAGAACACCAGCTTCGGCTTGTCCGGATCGCCCACCTCGGGCAACAGTTCGAACAGCTCGGACAAGAGCCACAAGAGGAACGTCGCATACAGCCGGGGCGAATTCATCAGCCTATCCGCCGCGAGAACGCTGATCCGCCCGAACCCCGAGGGATCGACCGTCATCAAGTCGGCCAGATCCAACGCGGGCTCGCCAAACAGGCTCCCGCCCCCTTCGTTCTCCAGAACCAACAGCCGCCGCTGAATCGCTCCCACGGATTCCTTCGATACCAACCCGTAACGCCCAGAGATCGCTTGCGCATTCTCGGCCACGAAGTTCAGCAGCGCCTGCAAGTCCTTCAGGTCCAGAAGCGGCAGCGCTTCCTCGTCCGACAGCCGGAAGGCCACGTTCAGCACCCCCTCCTGCGGCTCAGACAGTTCCAAGAGACGCGACAGCAGCAAAGGCCCCATATCGGCCACCGTCGCCCGCACCGGATGACCCTTCTCGCCGAAAAGGTCCCAGAAGATCACCGGG
>JANMGI010000203.1:0-2331 GCA_031374565.1 Paracoccaceae bacterium
TAGAAGCTCAAAATATGCCTTCATCTGCCCATATCTGTGGCCGCCACGGTGCGAGAAGACAATTTTGACCGGCAGAGGACGCTCAACTCCCCTGGAAAGTGAGTCGCGCCAGCAGAAGTCCGTTACCCTTTCCAACAGAAGCCTGATCAGAAAGTTGTATAGCCACTGACTGTTGCCGCCGTGAGCAGCAGCAGCCCGACTGTTGGTGTGGCCGGACAAAGTTCTTTTGTACGAACAGACAGCGAATGCCCTCGCCTTTCCGTCCGGGAGGATCGAACAGGCCGCCAGTCTCTTAGAAAGGCTCAACTCCTTGTAGTGAAGTGATCGGGCTTGAGTAGCCCCAATGCGACAGCGCAGCGAGTGAAGGAACTCTGGCAGATTTTTATCCACTTCAGCGCGAACTAGGTAGCCGCCAAGGCAAATCCATTCGCTGCAACCGTTCTCTACGTCGGGCCTAAATGCTCGAAGGCCATCGTCGCCTGCTTCATCGACGTATAGAACGTAATCGTAGTTATCGGGTTGTTGCTGCATCCAATCGAAACACACGCTTCCAACTGAAGAGTCAATGCCAACTTAAATGCTACCAGCGTCCAAGAAGTCTGGCGCTTCTGAGCCACTGTTCCGGAGCATCTCAGCCACTTGGATCTGCGTTCACAGTTAACACCACCCTAACGCCCACACCCAACCCCTTGAAATCCCTCACCTCCCCCTCCCTGTCCTGCGTGGACAGGACCGGAAGCCCTTGCGGCCCCCACCCCCGCCCCGCTACTCCTTTCCCATGCGCCAGTCCCTGACCGAGATCTACGAGGCCCGCGTGGCCACCGGCTCCCTCAGGGCCGACCCGGCCCAGCACGCGCTCCTCCCCCGGCTTGAAGACCTCCGGTCCTGGCTGGAAGCGAACGCGACCCGTAAGGTCGGCCTCTTCGCCGGTCTCTTTGCCAAGCCGATCCAGCCGCCGAAGGGCCTTTATCTCTGGGGTGGCGTCGGGCGGGGCAAGTCGATGCTGATGGACCTCTTCACCGACGCGACCGACATCCCCCAGAAACGCCGCGTCCATTTCCACGCCTTCATGCAGGGCGTCCACAAGGGGATGCATGCCGCCCGGCAGCGCGGGGTGGAAGACCCCCTCACCCCCGTTGCCGACGAGATCATCCGCGACCTCCGCCTCCTTGCCTTCGACGAGATGCAGATCACCGACATCACCGACGCGATGATCGTGGGGCGGTTGTTCGAGAAACTTTTCGCCGCCGGGATCGTGATCGTCACCACCTCGAACCGGCCCCCCGGCGACCTTTACAAGGACGGCCTCAACCGCGGCATCTTCCTGCCCTTCATCGCCATGCTGGAAGACCGGCTGGAGGTGGCGGAACTGACCAGCCCAACCGACTATCGCCAGCACCGGCTGGCTGGCGCGCAGGTCTACTTCCACCCCGCCCGGTCAGCCACAACGCAGATCGCTGCCATCTGGAGCGACCTCACCGGAGGCGCGCCCGAAGCCCCCCTGACGCTGGAGGTGAACACCCGTCAGGTCACCCTTCCCCGTTTCGCGAACGGGGTGGGCCGCGCCAGCTTCTGGGACCTCTGCTCGAAACCCCTCGGCCCGGCCGACTACCTTGCCATCGCACGCGCGGTCCGGGTGTTGATCCTGGAAGACATCCCGCAACTGTCGTCGGCCAACTACAACGAGGCAAGGCGCTTCGTCATCCTGATCGACGCCTTGTACGAGGCGAAGGTCCGCCTGATCGCGTCAGCCGCCGAAGCTCCAGAGCGGTTGTATATCGAAGGCGAAGGCTCGTTCGAATTCGAACGCACCGCCAGCCGGTTGCGAGAGATGCAAAGCGCCGGGTGGGGCGCCTAGAGCCTGACCGACAAAAGTGGAATCCGGTTTTGGCGAAAGACGGGCGACCACCAGGAACTTAGAGTCTGGCTGGCGCTTCTATCAGCGTCAGACACACTCTAAGTCAGCGCCTGCCACAACAGCCGCAGGGCCATCGCGGTCGATACCACCACCAGCAAAGGCTTGATCAGCCGCGCCCCGACGCGCATCGCGACCCGGGCGCCCAGCCAAGCCCCGGCGATCTGCCCCACGGCCATCGCCAACCCCACGCCCCACCAGGTCGCACCCGAGGGAATGAAGACCAGAAGGCTGCCGATGTTCGAGGCGAAGTTCAGCATCTTGGTATGTGCCGTCGCCTTCAGTACGCCAAAACCCGCCAGAAGAACAAAGCCCATCATGAAGAACGACCCGGTCCCCGGCCCGAAAAACCCGTCATAGGCTGCCACCGCCGGAACCACCGTCACTGCGAAGACAGCAGGTCTCATCCGCTCCAC
>JANMGI010000727.1:0-6882 GCA_031374565.1 Paracoccaceae bacterium
TCAGCCCTTCGCGGCCATCGTCAATTCCTCCATCGACCTGATCGTCGGCAGGTTCAACGAGCCCGAGCGCGCGCCGCAGGTCCGCCTCTTCCCCTGCCACGTGGTCGAACGGCGGACGCTGCGCGCGCTCCCTTAGCGGAAGAGCCCCGGCCTCGCGTCCACCCAGGCCCCCTCAGCCTTGGCTGACCCGACCGCCGCATGGATCGCCGCAATCGACCGCAAGCCATCCTCCGCCGTCGGAAACAGCGTCACCGCCGGATCAGGCACGCGCCCTTCAGCCCGCGCCAGCAGACTTTCGCCCAGATCGCGGTAGATGTTGCCGAACGCCAGCGGCATCCCTTCGGCATGTCCCACCGTCACCCGGCTGGCCCGGTCGGCCTCGGGTGACAGATTGCCCTCACCGCGCTCGATCACCTGCAACCGGCCCCCCAGCGGCATGTAGTACAGCTGGTTCGGCTGCTCCTGCGCCCAACGCAGACCGCCGGTTTCCCCGAAGACCTGGATCGTCAGCCCGTGCTGCCGACCTATCGCCACCGATGAGGTCCAAAGCCGCCCGACAGCGCCCCCGTCCATCCGGAAGTTGACCATCGCATCGTCTTCCAGAACGCGGGAGGGCAGACATGAAGCAAAGTCTGAAGAAAGTCGCGCAACCTCTTGGCCCGTCACGAAACTTGCCATGTGCAGTGCGTGAATTCCGCAGTCCGCGAACTGCGCCGAAACCCCCGCCTGCTCCGGGTCATAGCGCCACCGGACGCGCGGGTTATCCGCATCTGCCGCGTTGGCGTGATGGCCATGCGCGAACTCTGCCACCACAAGGCGCACCTTGCCTATTTCACCACGGGCCACCATCGCCCGCATGTGCCGGACCAGCGCATAGCCGGTGTAGCCGTAATTCACCGCGCAGATCGCCCCCGTCTTCCGCGCCGTCAGCACCAGGTCTTCGGCCTCCGCCTCCGTCACCGTCATCGGCTTTTCGCAAAGCACGTTGATCCCGGCTTCAAGAAACGCCTTGGAAATCTCGAAATGCGTCGAATTCGGCGTCGCCACGGTCACCAGGTCGATCCGGTCCTTGCGCCCACGCTCCCCCGCCAGCATCTCGCGCCAATCGCCATAGGCGCGGTCCGCAGCCAGCCCCAGCTCTATCGCAAAACCCTTGCCCGCCGCCGCATCGGCGTCCAGTGCCCCCGCCGCAAAGCTGAAATACCCGTCCAGCCCCGCCGCAATCCTATGCGCCGGGCCGATCTGGCTCCCCTTGCCGCCACCGATCATGCCCCAGTTCAATCGCTTCATCGCCGTCCCCTCAAAACCCGATTTCGGAAAGATAACCCCGATTCGCCCGCGCATCGTCGACCGGCGAGGTCGTCCCCGCCGGATCGCAATCCTGCTCGACGGTACACCAGCCCTCAAACCCGGCGTCCAGCAGCACCTGCCGCACTGCCGGGAAATCCACGTCGCCCTTGCCAAGGTTGCAGAAGATGCCCTGACCACAAGCATCGTAGAATCCGGTCCGGTTCGCCACCGCCTGCGCTTTAACAACCGGGTCGATATCCTTGAAATGCATGTAGGAAATCCGAGCCACATGCCGCTTCATGAAAGCCACCGGATCGTAGCCCGCATAGGAATGGTGCCCGGTGTCGAAGCAGATCTTCAACAGGCTTTCGTCCACCTCTGACAGCAGGCGCTCCAGCTCGGGCTCAAAGTCGATGAAGCCCGCCGCATGGGCATGAATGCCCACCGTCAGCCCGTGGTTCGCCCCCAGGACGGCGACCTTGCGGATGCGATCCACGAACCCCGCCCACTCCTCGGGACCCATCTGCTGGGCCTCCGACGCCCGACCGGCGGTCGGCGCACGGCGTGGCGAAATCGAATCGATCAGCACCAGATGCTTCGCCCCGTGCGACACCAGCGACCGGCAGGTCCGCACGCTCGCATCCCAGACCTCATCCCACGCCGCCGCATCGTGGAACGGCCGGAACACCACTCCCCCGATCAGCGTCAGCCCGTTCTCGGCCAGCCCTTCACCCAACTCCACCGGGTCCTCCGGCATAAAGCCGATGGGACCAAGCTCGATCCCCTTGTAACCCGCCACCGCGCAGTCGCTCAGCACTTTCCGCCAAGACGGATTGCGTGGGTCGTCCGCCCATTCCACGCCCCAAGAACACGGCGCATTGCCGATCCTGATCTCAGACATTTACCCATTCTCCCTTGCCTGCCGATTCCCAGGCCGCTTCAATCACCCGGCTGACCTCCAGCCCGTCCCGAAATTTCGGCCATCGCGACTTCCCTTCAGCAATCGCCGTCAGAAAGTCCTTCGCTTCGATGATGATCTGGTCCTGATAGCCGGTGCCGTGCCCCGGCCCCTGACAGAACGGCAGATAGTCAGGATGCTCCGGCCCGGTCAGAATCTTGCGAAAGCCGCGCTGTCCGGGCGCGTCGTCGGCCCGATACAGCCAGATGGCGTTCTGATCTTCCTGATCAAAGCGGATCGCGCCCTTTGTGCCGGTGATTTCATAGGCATAGCCCATCTTCCGGCCATGGGCGACCCTGCTGAACATCAGATGCCCCATCGCCCCGTTCTGGAACCGGCACATGAACTGCCCGATGTCGTCATTCGGCTCCCGCCCCTCAAGGCCCGGCCTTGCGCCATGCACCACACCCACATCCGCCGACAGCCGCACGACCGGCCCCATCAACGCGAGCGCCGCGTTGACCATATGCGGGGCAAGGTCTCCCATCGTCCCGTTCGCACGTCCGAAATTCCGCCAGGTCGCAGGCCGCGCCCCATCCGCGTCGAAATCCTCGGTATGCTCACCCCGGAACCAGGTCACATCCCCGATCACTCCATCCGCCACCAGCTTCCGCGCGAACTGGCTGGCCGGGGTCCGGATGTAGTTGAACCCCACCATGTTGACACAGCCTGACGCTTCAGCCGCCGCCACCATCGCCCGGGCATCCTCGATCGAGGCTCCTAGCGGCTTTTCGCACAGCACCGGCTTTCCCAGCGCAAACGCAGCCTCCGCTATCTCCCGATGGGTTTCCTGCGGCGAAGCAATCACCACCGCCTCCACCCTTGAGTCCGCCACCAGCACACGCCAGTCCGCCGTTCCACGCTGAAACCCATAAGCCGCCCGATACCGCTCTGCCGAAGCGTCCGAGGTGGCGCAGATCAGCTCCAGCCGGGGCCGCAGTTGGGTTGCAAAGACCGCGCCCACCGAAGCCATCGCCACGGAATGCGCCTTGCCCATGTAGCCGCCACCAACGACGCCTATGCCGATGTCCCGCACGGCAGCTCCTTTGCGTTTGCAACCGATTACAAACAATTTGCAACCGGTTACAAAATGGCTATCCTGAGTCGCAGGACAGCGTCAACGACAATTCGCGCCTTGGGGGAGTGTGGCAAATGACAGCACCGGATGAAACCCGGCGGATGACCGTGGCGCAGGCCATCGTGACCTGGCTTGCGAACCAGTTCATCGACACGCCCACCGGCCCGCAGCGCGTCTGCGGTGGGGGCTTCGGCATCTTCGGCCACGGCAACGCGCCGTCCTTGGGCGAGGCACTTTATGCGGCACGGTACGAACTGCCGCTTTACCGCGGCCAAAACGAACAAAGCATGGGCTTCGCTGCCGCCGCCTACGCCAAGGCCCACCTCCGCCGCCGTTTCATGTTCTGCACCGCCTCGGCCGGTCCCGGCACCGCGAACCTTCTCACGGCTGCCGCCCTCGCGCACGCCAACCGCCTGCCGATGCTGATGCTCTGCGGTGACAACTTCGCGACCCGCCTGCCCGATCCGGTCCTGCAACAGCTGGAACACTTCGGCAATCCGACCCTCGGCGTGACCGATGCCTTCAAGGCGGTCTGCCGCTTCTGGGACCGCATCACCCACCCCGCGCAGATCCTGAACAGCCTGCCCGCCGCGCTGAACACCATGCTGGACCCCGCCGATTGCGGCCCCGCCTTCCTCGCCCTGCCGCAAGACCTGCAAGGCTGGGCCTGGGACTATCCCGCCGCCTTCTTCGCCCCCCGCACCCACCGCATCCGCCGCGCCGCCCCCGATCCGGTCGAGGTCACGGACGCCGCAACCCTCCTGAAATCCGCCAAACGCCCGCTGATCATCGCCGGAGGCGGCGTGCAATATTCCCAAGCCGTCCTTGCCCTCACCGCCTTCGCCGAGGCCCACCAGATCCCGGTGGTCGAAACCATCGCCGGTCGCGCCAACCTGCTCTGGGACCACCCCCTGAACATCGGCCCACTCGGCGTCACCGGGTCGGACAGCGCCAATGCTATTGCGGAAGAGGCCGACGTGATCCTCGCCGTTGGCACCCGCCTGCAGGATTTCACCACCGGCTCCTGGTCCGCTTTCGCCCCCGGGGCGAAGATCATCGGCCTCAACACCGCGCGCCACGATGCGACCAAGCATTTCTCCCTCCCCCTCGTTTGCGATGCCCAGGCGGGCCTGATCGCCCTCACCGCGGCACACAAAACCTACCGCGCAGCCCCCGAATGGGTCGCCACCGCCCAGGCCAAGCGCACCACCTGGAACACCTACGTCGCGCAGAACACCGGGCCGCGACAGCCTGGCTCCCGCAACGGCCTTCCAACCTACGCCCAGGCCATCGGAGCCGTAAACGCGCAGATGACACCGCAAGACCGCGTCGTCACCGCCGCCGGGGGCCTGCCCGCCGAAGTCACCGCCAACTGGAAAACCCTCGGCATCGGCACCGTCGATGTCGAATTCGGCTTCTCTTGCATGGGATATGAGATCGCCGGGGGCTGGGGCGCAAAGATCGCCCAGGCCGAGACGAACCCGACCGGCGAAACCGTCGTGTTCGTCGGCGACGGCTCGTATCTTTTGATGAACTCCGACCTCTATTCCTCGGTCCTGTCGCGCCACAAGCTGATCGTCTGCGTCCTGGACAACGGCGGCTTTGCAGTGATCAACAAGCTGCAAAAGAACACCGGCAACGCGTCGTTCAACACCCTCTTCGCCGACTGCCCGACGATCCCCGACCCCATCCCCGTCGACTTCGCCGCCCATGCCCGCGCGATGGGCTGCATCGCTGAAGAGGCCGCCACCCTCGACGACTTCGCCGCCGCCTTCACCCGGGCCCGCGCCGCCGACCGCACTTCGGTAATCGTGATGAAAGTCGATCCCCACGACGGCTGGACCGATCAGGGCCACACCTGGTGGGAGGTGGGTCTTGCGGAAACCAGCCCCCGCCCCGAAATCGCCAAGGCCCGCGAAGACCAAACAAAGGGCCGCGCCCGCCAGCGGCAGGGCACCTGATGGACCGGCTCTGGCAGCGTCTCCGCCTCAACCGCTTTGCCGTTCTTGGCCGGGTGGGCATGGACCTTTATGCCGACCCGCCTGGCACCCGCATCGAACAGGCGACCCGCTTCAGCGCTGCCCTTGGCGGGTCCGCCGGGAACATCGCTGCCGCCCTTGCCCGGCAGGGCGCCCGCACTGCGCTTGTCTCCTGCGTCTCGGACGACGCCGTTGGCCGCTTCTGCCTGGCCGAACTGCACCGCTACGCCGTCGACACCACCCATGTCCGCTCCGCCCCCGGTGAGGTGCGCAATTCCCTTGCCGTGGTCGAAACCCGCCCGACCGATGCCCAGACCGTCCTGTACCGCAACAACGCCGCCGATTTTGCCCTGACCGCTGCAGATGTAACGAAAGTCAATTACGACCCCCTCGCCGCTCTTGTCATCACAGGCACCGCGCTGGCCCGCGAACCCTCGCGTGAGGCGACCTTTGCCGCCATGCGACTGGCCCGCGACTACGGCGCGCCCGTCATTCTTGACCTCGACTACCGCGCCTATTCCTGGGCCTCGCGCGAAGAAGCCGCCCGCATCTGCCTGGCCGCCGCCCATGCCGCCGACGCTACCATCGGCAACGACGACGAGTTCGGCCTCCTCGCCGGCTCCCATGATCGCGGCCCCGGCCTTGCCGCTGACCTCGCGCACTCTGCGCTTTTCACCATCTACAAACGCGGCCCCGAAGGCTCGACCACCTTCACCGCCGGCCACAGCTTCGACACCCCCATTTTCCCGGTCGAGGCCCTGAAACCGATGGGCGCAGGTGACGGGTTCATGGGCGGCCTTCTCGCAGGCCTTGCCCATGGCCACGATCTGGAAACCGCCGTCAAACGCGGCTCCGCCACCGCCGCGATCATCGTTTCCGCCGTAGGCTGCGCCCCCGCCTCACCGGACACCGCCACGCTCAACGCCTTCCTGCAACGCTAAAGGCCGCCCATGCACATCGCCCCCTTCGACAACCAGAACCAGCCGATCGTCGGCATCGACAACCCACTGGTCCCGCTGACCTACTTCAACATCGTCAAGCTGAAACGGGGTGAGACGTTCACCTCCACCGTCTCCGGCTATGAGACCGGCATCGTCCCCGCCACCGGCACCGTCGACATCACCACGGCGGGCGAGACCTTCGCCAAGATCGGCCAGCGCGTCCTCAACGTCTGGGATGGTGAGCCCGAGGGCGTCTACATCCCCACCGGTGCCCCGGCGACGATCACCTGCGCCTCCGACACCGCCGAAATCTTCATCTCCGGCGCCCGTTTTGACGAGGTCCTTAAACCCTTCGCCGTCCGCGCTGCTGACATCGACCTTGTCCAATACGGGTCCGACGACACCAAAACCCACCGCAAGATCAAGCACATCCTTGGCACCAAGTACCACGGCCGCGTCGGCCGCCTGCTGGTCTCAGAGCTTTTCACCGTCGGCGCGGGTGGCTGGTCGGGCTTTCCCAGCCACAAGCACGACACCACCCGCCTGCCGCTGGAAACCCGGCATGACGAGGTCTACAACTTCCGCTTCAATCCCCCCCACGGAGGCGGGTTGCAGATGCTCCAGCGTGAGGATGGG
>JANMGI010000213.1:0-2268 GCA_031374565.1 Paracoccaceae bacterium
GCGCCGCCCGGCGGGCATTTTCCTCGGTCAGCGGCATGGCGAAATCCTTTCCAGACCGTAAATGTCCACGGCCAAGCCCTTGATACCGTTACGCCCGGAACTCTGTCCACCGTGGACAGGTCATTCCAACCGGGCCGGAAAGCCGTCAGCGCGCAGGTCGGTGCCCAGAAGGTCCTCCAAGAGCTTGGCAATCATCGGCGACTGCGCCTCACCCCCATAGGCCGCCTTGGCCGCGATGTAGGTCTGGTTGGTCACTGAGGCGAGGTCGAGGGGCACCCCGAATTCCTTGCCAAACCCCAGCGCAAAGCCAAGGTCTTTCAACGCGAGGTCGACGTTGAAAGCGATGTCGTAGGACCCGTTCAGGATCAGCGCGCCCTCGGTTTCATGCACGAAACTGTTGCCCGACGATGCCGCGATGGCATGCCAGGCCTGCCCAAGATCAAGCCCGCCGCGCTTGGCCAGCATAAGGGCCTCGGACGTGGCTTTCAGGTGGATGAAGGCCAGCATGTTGGTGATGACCTTGATGATCGAGGACGAACCCAGGGGCCCCATGTGGAAAATCCGGTCGCCCATCGCCTGCATCGCCTTCAGGTGCAGATCGAACAGGTCCTTGTCGCCCCCGGCCAGCATGGTGATCTTGCCCTGATAGGCCAGATGCACGCCGCCGGTGACCGGCAGTTCCAGCATCCTTACCCCGGCGTCCTGCGCGACGGCGGCCAGTTTCAGCACCTCGTCGCGGCCAAGGGTCGACATCTCGACCCAGTTTGCCCCCGGCTTCATCTGCGGCAGGATGGAGCGCAGCACCCGTTCAGATATGGCGGGCGACGGCAGGCAGGTGATGACATGATCAACCTCTGCCGCCAGCGCCTCGGCACTGGAGGCCAGCACAGCCCCCTTTGCCACTAGCGGAGCCGCCAAAGCCGGGTTCAGGTCGAAGACCGTGACCCGAAAGTTGTCCCGCAAAAGGCAACCCGCGCAGGCCGCGCCAAGGTTGCCCAGACCGATGTATCCGTAATGCACGACCGCTGTCCTTAGTTGAAGTAGATGTTGAAGCGCGTGCGGATCGCGGCGTCGATCTCCGGGTCCACCCGGCAGCCGGCCTTGGCAAGGATCGCGTTCTTACGGGCAATGGCGGTGTCGAGAAGGAGCGGCTTGCCCGCCTCGTTCCATTCCTTGGGCGACATGCGGTTTCCGACGTTGGGGTAGATGTATTCGGTCTGCATCAGCTTCAGCGTCTGGTCCGAGCCAAGGTAATGGCCGGGGCCGCCCAGACAGACCTGCTTCATGGCATCAAGACTGGTCGAATCCGGCGTCACGTCGATGCCTCGCACCAGCCGCATGGTCTGGCCCAGAAGGTCATCGCCCAGAACCAGCGATTCAAGGCAGAATCCAAGAAGGGAGGCATGCATCCCGACCGCCTCATAGCACATGTTCAGGCCCGCAAGACCGGCAAGGGCGTTGGTTATCCCTTGCTCCCACCCGGCCTGCATGTCGGGAAGCTTGCTGTCGCTGATCCCAGAAGCAGCACCCCCGGGCAGGCCGTAGAAGCGGTGCATCTGGGCGCAGCCTGCGGTTAGGAGGGCCTGTTCGGCGGACCCGCCCGACATCGCCCCTGTTCTCAAATCGGAAACAAAGGGCCAGGTGCCGAAGATCGCGGGTGCGCCCGGTTTGATCGCGTTGACGTAGACGACCCCGGCAAGGCACTCCGCGACGGCTTGCACGATGGTCAGCGCGATGGGGGCCGGTGCGGTGGCCCCGGCCTGCCCCGCAGACAGAAGCAGCATTGGCATGCCACGGCGGATGCAATCTTCCATCGTGATGCAGCTTTCTTCCGCGAATTTCATCGGAGGGACGACGAAGCAGTTGGAATTGCTGACGAAAGGGCGCTCCAGCCAGTGTTCTTCGGACCCTGCCACCATATGCAGCATCTCGAAGCAGTCGGCGACGTGGCTGGGGTCGGAAAAACTGGTGCCCACGTGTTTCGTGGTTCCAGCAAGGCAACCGTAAAGGGTGTTGAGGTCCATCTCCTTGTTGTCGACCACGTCGCGGCAAACCATCGTGCGCTGATAGAAATGGATGTTGTCCAGGTTATCGACCAGCCGAGCCGCGTCATACAGGTCCTGCGCTGTCGACTCGCGGTAGGTGTTCGCCACGGGATCGACGATGTGAACGGCGGCCCCTGCTGTGCCGTAGTGGACATTGGTGCCGGTCAGATGCAGGTCGTGCTTCGGATCGCGAGCGTGAAGCGTTATGTCGCGCGCGGCGATG
>JANMGI010000775.1:0-2257 GCA_031374565.1 Paracoccaceae bacterium
TCGTGGTTCTTCACCGCCATCGTCTCGTCCAAGCTGCCATCCTCGGTATAGACCCGCTGGATACCGAAGCCCTGACCGGGGTTCAGCCGCATGTAGTAGGTCTCTTCCAGGTAGGTCATGTTCGGGAAGTCATCCTCGTCATGTCGGTGGCTGGGGTAGGACGACCAGTGCCCGGCGGGGGTGAAGACCTCGGTCACCAGCAGGCTGTCCGCCACATCCAGCGCCTCCATCGCGATGTTGTTGACGTGGCGCGTGTTGGTCCCTTTGCCGCGCGGGGTCAGGGTGATCCCCTCCGGCCCCAGCCTGCGGGCGGGATGGTTGCCCTTGCCGGGGGCTTTGCAGACCCCGATGGTGCAGGCGGTGGTCGCCACGGCCTTCCACTGGCTCCTGTTCGGGACGTACAGGCAATGCGGCGGGGTCTTCTCGAAGACATCCATCCGCGCGCCCATCTCGCCCCAGTCCTGCCCGGCGGCCTGAACCTTCGCCGTGCCCTCGACGATCACAAGGATCACCTCGGTCTCGCCCGTCATTTCCTCGGCCACATCGCCCGGCTCCAGCCGGTAGAGAGTGAACCCGACAAAGCCCCAGCCCGCGCTGGCCGGAGTGATGTCATGGACCTTGCCACGGGTGCCGGTCGGGTGGCGGAGGAGGTCGGGCATGAAGGTTCCTTCAGGAGGGGCGGGAATGGTCGATCATCAGGCCTGCCTTGGCGCAGACTTTCAGGATATGCTCATAGCCCAACTTTGAATATTCGTAGGGCGGGGCCTTGGCCGGGTCCTGCTCCGCCTCGACCACGATCCAGCCCTCGTAGTCCATCGCGCGCAGCTTGTCGGTGACGGCCTGAAAGTCGATGCAGCCATCGCCCGGCACCGTAAAGGCCCCGGCGATCACGGCGTCAAGGAAGCTGCGGTTGTTCTTGCGGACGTCCTTCACCACGTCGGGGCGGATGTCCTTGAAGTGGACGTGGTGCACCCGGTAGGCCCAGCGGTTCAGCACACGCATCACGTCGGCCCCGCCGAACAGCAGATGCCCGGTGTCGAACAGCAGCTTCACGTCCGGCGTGGAGCCTTCCATCAGCGCGTTCACGTCATCTTCGGACTCAATAAACGAGCCCATGTGATGGTGGTAGGCCAGCGGCATCCCCTGATCGGCCATCCACTTCGCCAGCTCCGACAGTTTCGCCCCATAGGCTTTCACGTCGGCAGCGGCGAACTTCGGACGGTCATTCACCGGCACCGCGATGTTGCCCTGCACGGTGTTGGAACATTCCGCATAGACGATGCAGGGCGCGCCAAGGGCCACGAACTGCTCCACCTGCTGGCGGACGGCCTCGATCTCGGTCTTCACATCGTTGACCAGAAGGTTGCCGGAACACCAGCCGCCGCACAGCGACAAGCCGTTCTGCGTGAGGTAAGCCCCAAGCCCCTCGGTGTCCGACGGCATCCGACGCCCGCGTTCGACGCCGGTATAGCCGATCTCGCACGCTTCGCGCAGGGCCTGCTCCATCGTGTAAGCGGCAGTCAGGTCCGGCAGGTCATCGTTCTGCCAGGAAATGGGGGAAATCCCGATCTTAACGCTCATGTCTTCGTCCTTAAGTGAGAAGCCACTGGGCCTTGGTGCCCGTTTCATAGGCTTTGCGGGCCTTGTTCACTTCCGCGCGGTCCGAGACCTCGGGGACGGCCACATCCCACCAGGTGCCGCCAGCACCGGTGCCGGGGGCGGGATCAGTGTCGATCACGATCACCGTCGGGATGGTCGCGGTCTTCGCGCCCTGCATCGCGGTTTCCAGATCGGCGATCCCGGCGGCCTTGACCACATTCGCGCCCATAGACCGCGCGTGGGCGACAAAGTCGATGTTCGACGGGTTCACATGATAGCTGTCATCCAGCATGTTGTTGAAGGGCGCGCCCCCGGTCGCCTTTTGCAGCCGGTTGATGCAGCCGTAGCCCCGGTTGTCGGTCAGTACCACGGTGAAGGGGATGCCCATCATTACAGCGGTTGCAAGTTCGCTATTGGCCATCATGTAGCTGCCGTCGCCGATGAAGCAGATCACGTCGCGATGCGGCAGGGCCATCTTGATGCCCATAGCACCCGCAATCTCATACCCCATGCAGGAAAACCCGTATTCCATGTGGTAGCCGCCCTGCGCCGCCCGCCAAAGGACATGCAGCGCGCCGGGCATGGTGCCCGCAGCCGACATGATCACGCTGGTCTTGCCGGCATTCCGGTCCACCGCGCCGATGACTTGCGCGTCGGT
>JANMGI010000007.1:0-3987 GCA_031374565.1 Paracoccaceae bacterium
GTCAGGCCCGCATCCTTCTGCAAATCCTCCAGCGAAGCGCCACCGGCCAGAAGATCGTCAACCTCTTCGACCCGGTCACCTATCACGCGCCGTGCGGCATCGGTCTGCAGTTCGATGGCAAGCGTGTCGCGTGCCGCTTCAAAGCTGGTCTCTTCCGCCGCGAGGACCGAATTCACCCGGAAAAGCGCCGGCCCAAGGTCCGAGGCGAGGGGTCCAGCAACCTGCCCCTCGGCCGTGGCGAAGACCGCTTCGGCCGCCGCCCCAAGGTCATCCTTCGAGACATCACCAAGGTCGATGGCATCCAATGTCAGCCCGCGCTCCGTCACCAGCGCGTCAAATGTGGTGCCCGCATCCAGCTTGGCCTTCGCCGCATCGGCAGAGGCCTGATCGGGGAACACCAGACGTGCCACGATCCGGCGTTCGGGGATCACGAATTCGGCGATCCGGTCCTCATACATCTTTTTCAAGAGCGCCTCATCGACCGGCTGATCCTTGGCAATCGCCTCGGGCAGCAGCGAGGCATAGCTGATGCGCTTCGCTTCGGGCTTGGTGAAACGCTCGATATGGGCGTCGTAATGCGTCTTCAGTTCCGCGTCCGTGGGTTCAGCCACCGGCGTCGTCAAGTCTGCCTCGGTCAGCCGCAGGATCGAAAAGCCCCGCCGTTCCGCCACCCAGGCATAAAGCATGTCGGTCATCGGTTTCGGGGCCGCAAAGCCGCCCGACACCGCGCCCTGCAACACTTCACGGCTGATGTCGCGGCGCAGGTTGGTCTCGAACTCGGCCTCGCTCAGGCGGTTGCGCTCCAGCGAGAAGCGGTAGGCCTCACGGTCGAAGGTGCCCGAGACGCTCTTGAACGCATCCATTTTCATGACCTCGTTCGCCACGACGCTGTCGCCGACCGACAGGCCCAGACGTGTCGCCTCGTTGTCCAGCGCCGCCCGGTTGATCACCGATTGCAAGACCTGCTTGTCGACCCCGAAGGCCAGCGCTTCCTGCATCGAAATCTGCTGGCCAAGCTTTTGCGAAAACGCGTTCACCTGTGTCTGCAAGGCGCGGGCATAGTCATCCGTCGTGATCTCGACCGACCCGACCGTGCCGACGCTGCTTTTCCCGCCGGAAAAACTGGTGACCCCAAAGCCGCCAAGCCCGATGATCAGCATCCCCATAAGCGTCCAGACCGCAACCTCCTGCGCCTTGCCACGCGGGCGCTTGCCTTCTTCCGTCGGGGTCTTGGCCATGGTTCTGCCTTTGGGTTTGTGCTGGCTAATGGTGAATAGTGGGAAGGCCGCGAGGGGGCAAGGCCGGAACGCCCGCAGCCCCGCGCCAATCACCCACGCGTCAGCCTCGGAAGGCCTGAAGCCTGCGGATCACCCCGGCAATGCCCATGGCGTCGACATTGGCGAAAGCGATGCGGATCTGCCGCTTGCCTGCCGCTGAACCTTCGGGCTGAAACATCGTTCCCGGCAGCATGAGAAGCGAGGCTTCGGTCACCAGACGTTTGCACAACGCGTCCGACGCGATGTCGAACGGGTGTTCGACATAGGCGAAATAGGCCCCGCAGCCCAGAAGCGTCCAGTCCGGCAGCTGCTTGAACCCGTCCACCATCGCCGCGCGGCGGTTCAGGATCTCGTCCCGTTCCCCCGCCAGCCACTGGCCCAGGTTCCGCATCCCCCACAACGCGCCGATCTGGCCCAGCTGGCTGGGGCAGATTGCCACGGTGTCGAGGAATTTCTCCACCTCGGCCAGCCGCTGGGGTGAGGCAACGACCGCCCCCACCCGGTGTCCCGTAAGGCGATAGGCCTTCGAGAAGCTGTAAAGCTGGATCAGCGTGTCGGCCCAATCGGGATCAGCGAACAGGTCATGCGGCGCGCCAGTGCGGCTGTCGAAATCGCGGTAGGTCTCATCCACGATCAATGCGAGGCCCTTGGCGCGGGCTAGGTCGCGGAAGGCTGCCAGCGTTTCAGCCGGATATTCCACCCCGCCCGGGTTGTTCGGGCTGACCAGCACGATGGCCCGCGTCCGGTCGGTAACCAGCGCCGCCGCCGCCTCGGCCGACGGGATCAGCGTCGCCCCGGTGTCCAGCGGCACGGTCTTCACGCCCGACATGTCCAGCCACATCTTGTGATTGAAGTACCACGGCGTCGGCAGGATCACCTCGTCCCCCTGCCCCGCCAGCGTCGCCATCACCGTGCAGAAGGCCTGATTGCAGCCTTGCGTGATCGCGACCTGCGCAGGGTCGATGCTGCCCCCGTAAGACGCCGACCATTGCTTGGCGATCTCTTCGCGCAAAGCGGGAAGCCCCAGCACCGGCCCGTAAAGATGCGCCTGCGGATCGTTCAGCGCCGCATCGGCCAGCGCCTGCCGCAACCCCAGGGGCGGGCTGTCCACCGGGGCCGCCTGGCTGACATTGATCAGCGGGCGGTCGGCTGGAAAGCTGACACCCTGAAGCCAGCGCCGCGCCTCCATCACCGGCGGCGGTTCGGTGGCGGCAAAGGCGGGGTTCAGCGGCAGGGTCATCGTCACGGCTCCTTCAGACGGCAGGCAGGGCGCGCCCGCGCAACGCCTGCCATTCCTGCCAGACCAAACCGATCATCACCAGATCGAAGATGGCCAGCAGCAAAAGGAAGGGCGAACCGGCGTGGACGAATTCGTAAAGCTGATAGCCCACGAACCCCGCCAGCACCACCATCGAGGCCGGATAGGCCCAGACCACCTTGCGCCAGAGCAGCAGCACCATCGTCAGCTTCAACCCGCCATGCGCCAAAAGGTAGAGCGCATAGAAATGCTGCGTCGGCACCGGAAACGCCTGCATCGCCCGCATCGTCCACGTTGCCAGAGTGTCGGTCGGGTCCTCGGCAATCTCGAAATGGGTGACCCAGTAGACAAAGCGCGCGACCAGCGCGTTCGGGGTCAATAGCAGCCCAAGGCCCGCCAGGGCCTCGGCAAAGGTCAGAAGACCCTTGATCGCCAGAGACGCCTCGAACAACCAATGCAGCAGCCGAAGGCGGCTTTGACGCAGCATGAAATCTCAGTCAGCCCCGCGCATCGGCTGGACATATTGCAGCGCCATATCCCAGGGGAAGAAGATCCAGGTGTCCTGGCTGACGGATGTGATGTAGGTGTCGGCCTGCTTTTCACCCTCGGGCTTGGCGTAGACGCAGGCGAAATGCGCCTTGGGGTAAAGACTGCGGATCAGTTCCAGCGTCCGGCCACTGTCGACCAGGTCGTCCACGATCAGGACCCCCGTTCCGTCACCCATGATGTCGGCCTGCGGGGCCTTGATCACCTGCGCCTCGCGACGCTGGTCGGCCGCACCCCCGCCAGAATGGTAGGACTTGACGCTGATCGAGTCGACAACGCGGATGTCCAGCTCGCGGCTGACGATCATCGCGGGGACCAGCCCGCCCCGCGTGATGCCCACGACCGCGCGCCAGGCCCCACCCTCGCCCGGCCCCTTGCCGTCCAGCCGCCAGGCCAGCGCGCGGGCATCGCGGTGGATCTGGTCCCAGCTGACATGAAACCCCTTTTCATGCGGCAGACGGTCGGCGGACATGGGCGGGTCTCCTTCAGGTGGCGGCGATCTTGATCCCCAGCAGGGCGAGAATCCCGCCGAAGCTGCGGTCGATGTATAGCTTGAAGCGCTGATAGGCGCGGCGCGGGCCCTCCAGGCTGAAGGCACGGGCGACGATCATGGTGCAGGCCAGCTCATTGAGCATGACCAGAAGCAGGATCAGCCCGATCCACGGCAGGCTGGTCCCGGCGGGGATCGTGTTCACGAAGACCGCACCGAAGAACACCGCCGGTTTCGGGTTGGAAAGCTGCGTCAGCACCCCCAGCCGGAACGCCGACCACGGGCTGCGCGGGGTGACACCTTCGGCAGGCATCTCGAAGGGCTCGGCCGCATGGCGCCACATCTGGAAGGCGATCCAGCACAGGAACAACCCGCCGCCGATCTTGAACGCCCAGAGCAGAGACGGTGCAAGGTGG
>JANMGI010000055.1:0-3452 GCA_031374565.1 Paracoccaceae bacterium
GTCGGGGCCAAGGAATTTCATGAACTCGGCCAGATACAGCGTATAGTCCTCGACATCGAACTTGCCGGCAGACACTGGAATGTCACGCGCGTTGTGCCAGTCCGTCACATAAACATCGGCATCCGGCATAAGACTGGCGACCGTAGAGCGCAGGAGCGTCGCGTAATGGCCGGACATCGGCGCTACGACCAGCACCTTGCGCGCCATCGGCGCCCGGCGTCGAACGTAGAACTGGATCAGGTTGCCAAACGGCTTTTCCACCACGGCATTCACATCGACCAGGTGGTCCTGACCGTCCGGGCCCACGATCGACCGGATGCCCCAGTCGGGCTTGGCGATCATGCGGCTGAACGTGCGTTCCGTCACATCGCCCCAGGCAGCCATCAAGGGCAGCATCGGATTCATCGACATCGCGAACGCAGGGTAACTCGCAAAAGCCCTGGCAGAAGCACCCAACCACTCATTGGTGTTGCGCGCACTTTCCATCAGGTCATAGGTGAACATATACTTCATCACGTCTCCTTGCCCCCGGTGGGCGGATGTCGCATGGCGAGGCGCGGACGCACGCTATGCTGCACAGCGGCGACGATAAGGGGGAATGGTTAGCATGACAACAGAAGACAGCACCCCCGATCCCAAAGTCCCGGACCTTGAACGGGCCGAGCGCATGAATGCTAACCTGGCAAAGGTTGACGAGTTGTCAAAGCGCCTGACCGCTGCCATGACCCAACGCCGCAAGGTGGACCCCTCGCTGCACGGGCCTGCCCCCGATGTCTACATGAAGGCCGCCGCCGCGTATTTCGCCGAGATGGTCTCGAACCCGGCGAAGGTGGTCGAGCATCAGGTCAACTACTGGGGCAAGACGCTCAAGCACTACGTCGAGGCGCAGCAGACCCTTGCGAAGGGTGAATTCAAGGCCCCGCCAGACCCCGGACCGAAGGATCGCCGCTTCCAGAACCCGCTTTGGGAAACGCATCCCTTCTTCAACTACCTCAAGCAGCAATACCAGATGAACGCCGAGGCGATCAGCACCGCCGTCGGCGACATGGAGACGCTGGACCCGGCAGATCGCAAGCGGGTGGAGTATTTCACCCGGCAGATCGTCGACATGTTCTCGCCCACCAACTTCCTGGGCACCAACCCCGAGGCGCTGGAAAAGGCCGTGGAAACCGACGGTGAAAGCCTGGTGCACGGGCTTGAGAACCTGGTTCGCGACATCGAGGCCAACCATGGCGACCTTGTGGTCACGCTGGCAGATCGTGAGGCTTTCCACGTCGGCCAGAACATCGCCACCACTCCCGGCGAAGTGGTCTACCGCAACAAGATGCTTGAGCTGATCCAGTACACCCCGACCACCGAAACCGTCCACAAGACCCCGCTGCTGATCTTTCCGCCCTGGATCAACAAGTTCTACGTGATGGACCTCAAGCCCGCGAATTCGCTGATCAAGTGGATCGTGGACCAGGGCTTCACCCTCTTTGTCGTCTCCTGGGTAAACCCCGACGCCACCTACGCCGGGACCGCGATGGACGACTACATCCGCGACGGTTTCCTGCGCGCCATGGCCGAAACCCGGCGGATCACCGGCGAGAAGCAGATCAACGCCGTGGGCTACTGCATCGCCGGGACCACGCTTGGCCTGACCCTCGCGCATCTGCAAAAGGCGGGGGATGAGACCGTCAAGACCGCCACCTTCTTCACCACCATGACCGATTTCTCCGACCCGGGTGAGGTCGGCGTCTTCCTCAATGATGACTTCGTCGACGGGATCGAGCGTCAGACCGAACAGGACGGCATCCTCTCCAAGTTCTTCATGAGCAAAACCTTCTCTTTCCTCCGGTCCAACGACCTGATCTACACCCCCGCGATCAAATCCTACATGCTGGGCGAGGCCCCCCCCGCCTTCGACCTCCTGTACTGGAACGGCGACGGCACCAACCTTCCCGCCACCATGGCCATCGAATACCTGCGCGGCCTTTGCCAGGGCGACGGCTTCGCTAAGGGCGAGTTCCGCGTCTTCGGCCACCCCGTCAGCCTTGCGGACATCAAGCTCCCCGTCTGCGCCATCGCCTGCGAGACCGACCACATCGCCCACTGGCGAGGCAGCTTCAACGGCTTCAAGCAGATGGGGTCGGCAGACAAGACCTTCCTTCTGTCGCAGTCCGGCCACATCGCGGGGATCATCAACCCGCCGTCCAAGGACAAGTACGGCCACTACACCAACGACGCCCCCGTCACGGGTGACCCCGAGGCCTGGCTTGCCGCCGCCACCTTCCACAAGGGCAGCTGGTGGCCCCGCTGGGCAAATTGGCTGGCAGGCCAGTCCGGCCCGATGATTCCCGCGCGACAACCCGCCGATTCGCTGGCGCCCGCGCCCGGCACATACGTCACGGCGATCCCGGCCGCCTGACATTTCACCGGCATTCCGCAGGGTTAACCCCTGCAACCCGGGGTTTTGCTGCATTGCAGAAAAAGACTTGAAATGCTGCACCGCAGCACGTATATCCCTGTCATCAAGGAAACGGGCCGATCCTTCCTTTCCCCTCGCAGGCCCTATGGAGAATGACATGACCAAGACCCCGGATTTCGCCAAGACCATGCAGGACATGATGGCTTCGTTCCCGGTTGATGCTTCGGCGTTCCAGAACGCTTTCAAGACTCAGGCTGCTTTCGCCGAGAAGTTCTCGAAAGTCGCGATCGAAGCCGCTGAAAAGTCGACCGAGATCTCGGCCAAGTGGACCAAGGACGCGCTGGCCAAGGTCGGCGACATTGCACGCGCCAAGTCCGAGCCTGCCGACTACACCAAGTCGATGACCGATTTCGCTTCGGCCGCTGCCGAAATGGCTTCCGAAAACCTGGCTGCTTTCGCTGAAGTCGCGAAAAAAGTGCAGATGGAAACGGTCGAGCTGATGCTGGCCGCTGGCAAGGACATGTCGGAAGACGCGACCGCCGCTGTCAAGAAAGCCACCAACGAAGTGACCAACGTTGCCAAGAAAGCCGCTGCCGCAGCCAAGTAAGCTGCCGCTGCCAAGTACGGTCTAACATGTAACGAGTAAAGCGTTCCCCAAGACGCACAGGACCCGGAGGCTACTCCGGGTCCTTTTCTTTTGCCGCCCGTGCTGTAGCCTTCCGCCCTTCGAGCCTGTCCGACAAAAGTAGAGACTGGTTTTGTCGAAAGACAGGCAACCACCAAGAAGCTACAGGATGGCTGGCGCTTCTGTCAGCGTCAGACAGACTTTAGCCAAAAACAGCGAACAGGTGTGCCATGATCGATGCCCTCACCATCTGCACCTACGATTGGGTTCCCCAAGGTCCCCGCGGCCACGTCCGCGACATCCGCCTGCGCTGGGCATGCGAGGAAGCAGGCCTGCCCTACACCATCCGTACCGTCCGCTTCGAAGATCGCACCCATGACGACCATGTCGCCCGCCAGCCCTTCGCCCAGGTTCCCT
>JANMGI010000072.1:0-2547 GCA_031374565.1 Paracoccaceae bacterium
GCCACCGCCACCGGTGGGGCGATATACAAGGACGGCGTCCGGTGTTTCGCCGCAAGCGTCAGGAACTGTTGCAGATCAAAGCGGGGGATCGTCACCACCCCTGCCCCCGCTGCCAGATGCATGTTCATCAGCACGGTCTGGCCGTAGATGTGGAAGAACGGCAGGAACCCCACCGACCACGATCCCGCATCGCAGCCGGCCACCGCCAGCATCTGATCGACATTCGCGACGAGGTTCCGATGCGTCAGCCGCACCCCCTTGGGCAGCCCCGTCGTGCCCGACGAATAGGGCAGCACGACCACGTCCACCGCCGCATCGACCGGCACCTGCGTGACCAACGGCTCACTCATCAGAGTGGCCAGCGGGGCCACCCCCGCTGCCTCGCCGATCACGACGATCTGCATTTTGGGGGCTGCCGTCCGCGCCGTCTCCACAAACGCCGGAAGCGTCACCAGCAGCCGCGCGCCGGAATCCTCCAGCTGATGCGCCACCTCGGGTGCGGTGTAGGTCGGGTTGATCGTGGTGACCGTCGCCCCGGCAAAAGCCACGCCGTGGAACACCACCGCATATTCGGGACAGTTCGGCGCAAGGATCGCAACCACATCGCCCTTGCCAAAGCCCCGCGCCTGCAGACCGCCCGCCAATCGCCGGATACCGTCTTCCAGCGCCCCGGCCGTCACCTCTCGGCCCGAGGGTCCGTCGATCATCACCACCCGGTCCGGATCAGGACCAAGGCCCCGCAAGACCCGCTCGGTGATGCTTTCGCCGGTCAGCGGGATCGGTGGAAACGGGCTGGTGTAGATCATGGCATCCTCCCCTTTTCAGGAAAGGATACCACGGTTTCGGGCCAAAAGTTTCAACCCCCTGACGTCACCCCAAAGCGTCGCTACAACGCTGGCAGGTGCCGGGATGCTTGTGGGTGCCCACATCCGGCAAGACGCGCCAGCAGCGTTCGCACTTCTCCCCCTTGGCCGGCTCGAACACCACCGCCACCTGCGGCACATCGGCCAGCGCGAAGGCTCCCTCCGGCACCGGCTTGGTCGACAGCCAGACGCAGGAGGTGATGCAGACCTCCTCGAACGGCACTGTCTCCAGCAACGCCATCATCTCGGGCGTGACGAACACCTCCGGTGCCGCTTCCAGACTGGACCCGATGACCTTCGCCGTCCGCTGCACCTCCAGCGCGCCCGTCACCACCCGGCGCACGTCGCGGATCGTCTCCCACTTCGCCGCCAGCGCCTCATCGCGCCAGCTTGCCGGAGTCTCGGGGAAATCCAACAGGTGGACCGACGACTCCTCGCCCGGGAACCGCTCCAGCCAGACCTCTTCCATCGTGAAGACGAGGACCGGGGCCAGCCAGGTCGTCAGCCGGTGGAACAGGATGTCCAGCACCGTCCGGCAGGACCGCCGCGTCAGGCTGGTGGGCGCATCGCAGTACAGCGAGTCCTTGCGGATGTCGAAATAGACCGCCGACAGGTCACTGGTGCAGAAGGTGAACAGCTTCTGGAACACGCCCTGGAAGTCGTACTTCGCATAGCCCTCGCACACCTCTGCATCAAGTTCCGCCAGCCGATGCAGCACCCACCGCTCCAGCTCCGGCATGTCCGCCGGTTCTACCCGCTCCGCCTCTGAAAACCCCTTCAGCGCCCCGAGCATATACCGCATGGTATTGCGCAAACGGCGGTAGCTGTCGGCGACCCCTTTCAGGATCTCCTTCCCGATCCGCAGGTCCACCGTGTAATCCGACTGCGCCACCCAAAGCCGCAGGATGTCCGCGCCGTATTCGCCGATCACCTCTTGCGGGGCGGTGGTGTTGCCCAGCGATTTGGACATCTTCATGCCCTTCTCGTCCAGCGTGAAACCGTGGGTCAGCACGCCCCGATACGGCGCGCGGCCCTTGGTCCCGCAGGCCTGCAGCATACTGGAATGGAACCAGCCGCGATGCTGGTCGGTGCCTTCGAGATAGAGGTCCGCGATACCGTCTGGGCTGCCGTCCTCACGATCACGCAGCACGAACGCATGGGTGGAGCCTGAATCGAACCAAACATCCAGCACGTCATCGACTTTGACATAATCGGACGGATTCACGATGCCATCCAGCACGCGTTCCTTGAAACCATCCACAAACCATACATCCGCGCTTTCAGCCTCGAACGCCGCGACGATGCGGGCGTTGACCTCCGCGTTGCGCAGAAGGAAGTCCGCATCGGTCGGCAAGGCCCCCTTCTTGACGAAACAGGTCAGCGGCACGCCCCAGGCGCGCTGGCGCGATAGCACCCAATCCGGCCGCGCTTCGATCATCGAATGGAGGCGATTGCGCCCCGTCGAGGGCGTCCACTCCACCAGCTGATTGATCGAGTTCAGCGCCCGGGTGCGGATCGTCTGGCCATAGGTCGACATCCCGTCATCCAAGGTCTTGTCGATTGCGACAAACCACTGCGGCGTATTCCGGTAGATCACCGGGGCCTTGGAGCGCCAGGAATGGGGGTAGCTGTGCTTCAGCTTGCCCTTGGCGAAGAGGGCGCCGGAGTAGGCCAGCTGCTTGAT
>JANMGI010000079.1:0-2126 GCA_031374565.1 Paracoccaceae bacterium
CGCCAACCGCAGCCGCGAAACCGATGAGATCGACCGCTACTGCACCCGCGTCGGCTTCAACCGCCTGGCCCACATGCCCGACATCGACGCCATCCGCCGCTCGCGCCTGAAGAAGAAGACCCTCTTCGAGATGGACGACGAGCAGGACATCGTCACCGCCCGCGCCGAATACATCCGCCTCGCTGACGCCCTCTGGCGCTCGGTGGAAGGCGAAGGCTCGACCCCGCAACCGCTGCCCGACCGTGAAATCTTCGAACTCCTGGGATTTGACTGAAATGCCCGACTACAGCCTCACCCGCAACCGCGTCGAGACCTACTTCGACCGCACCGCGACCCAGACGTGGGAGCGGCTGACCTCGCATGAGAAGGTGAGCCGCATCCGCGAAACGGTCCGCAGGGGCCGCGACCAGATGCGTGCCCTCATGCTGTCGCGCCTGCCGCAAGACCTGCGCGGGGCGCGTGTCCTTGACGCTGGCTGCGGCACCGGGGCCATGGCCAGCGAGCTTGCCCAACGCGGCGCGAAAGTCAGCGCCGTCGACATCTCGCCCCAGCTCATCGACATCGCAAAACGCCGCCTGCATCCGGCCCTTGCCGATAAGGTCAACTTCCAATCCGGCGACATGTCCGACCCGGCCTTGGGTCACTTCGACTTTACCCTCGCGATGGACAGCCTGATTTACTACCGCGATGCCGACATCGGCCGCGTGATCGACACTTTGTCGAAGCGCACGTCTCAGGCCATCGTCTTCACCGTCGCTCCGCGCACGCCGTTTCTCATGGCGTTCTTTACGCTGGGCAAGCTTTTCCCCCGGTCCGACCGCTCGCCCACCATGATCCCGCATGATGCCGCCCGGCTGGCCAAACACTGCCCTGGCACCCTCGCACGCGTCGGTCGCATCACCTCGGGCTTCTATATCTCCGAATGTCTGGAGCATCGCCCATGATCCTCCGCCGCAAAGATGTAGCCAAGCTTGGGGCAAACTGGATGCCCTTCGCCGACGCCGCCTCGGCGGACCTACCCATTGGCCAGCTCTGGCGGCTGGCGCTCTTCCAGGTCTCGGTCGGCATGGCGCAGGTCCTGCTCCTTGGAACCCTGAACCGCGTGATGATCGTGGAGCTTTCCGTCCCAGCGATGGTCGTCGCCCTGATGATCTCGATCCCCGTCCTCGTCGCTCCGTTCCGCGCCCTTCTCGGCCACCGCTCCGACACCTACCGCAGCGCCTTGGGCTGGAAGCGAATCCCCTATCTGTGGTTCGGCTCACTCTGGCAGATGGGCGGACTTGCCGTCATGCCCTTCGCCCTGATCGTCCTCTCCGGCGACCAGTACAAAGGCCCCGCCTGGGCCGGTGAAGTCCTCGCAGCCCTCGCTTTCCTCATGGCCGGCCTCGGCATGCACATGGTCCAGACCGCTGGCCTTGCCCTTGCCGCCGACCGCGCGAATGACGAAACCCGGCCCCGCGTCGTCGCCATGCTCTATATCCTTTACCTCTGCGGCATGGGCATCTCGGCCCTGATCGTCGGGTTCCTTCTGCGCGGCTACGAACCCCTCTGGCTGGTCAAGGTCGTCCAGGGCTGTGGGGCTGCGACCCTGATCCTGAACGTCATCGCCTTCTGGAAACAGGAACGCGTCCAGCCGATGTCCAAGGCCGAACGTGACGCGCCCCGCCCCTCGTTCTCCGGGGCATGGAAGGAACTGATGCAGCAGGATGGTGCCCGCCGCCTTCTTGTCGTTGTCTTCCTCGGTACACTCGCCTTCAACATGCAGGACGTGCTTCTGGAACCCTACGGTGGTCAGGTCCTCGGCCTCTCCGTCGCCGCCACCACCGTCCTGACCGCACTTTGGGCCCTTGGTGCCCTTTGCGGTTTCCTCTGGGCCACGCGTCGCCTCTCCACCGGGGCTGACCCCTACCGGCAAAGCTCCATCGGCCTCCTGATCGGCATCGCAGCCTTTACCCTGGTGATCTTCGCCAGCCCATTGGACAGCTGGGTCGTCTTCTACGCCGGGGCTTTCGCCATCGGCCTTGGCAACGGCATCTTCGGCCTCTCCACCCTGAACGCCGCAATGGCGCGCACCAAGGGCACGCTTGGGGCTGGCCTCATCCTTGGCGCATGGGGATCGGCCCAGG
>JANMGI010000140.1:0-15971 GCA_031374565.1 Paracoccaceae bacterium
TTTCCCCGATGGCAACGCCGGGATCGCACGGTCGCTTGTCCGGGCGCTTCTGCCGAATGCGCTTCCCGGCAGCACGATGGAGGATCTCGTCACCACCCCCGTCGACTATGCCCAGCTTGACCTGCCCGACAACGCGGTGCGACTGCGGCTGAACTCCACCGTGGTCAACGTCGCCCATGACGGCGACCCAGCCAGCGCCACCAGCGTCACCGTCACCTATGCCGGGGCAGACGCCGCGCTCCACACCGTCAAGGCCGCCCATGTCGTCCTGGCCTGCTGGCACCGGGTCATCCCCTATATCACCAAGGAACTGTCCGCCGATCAGAAGGCCGCATTTTACGACCAGCAGAAGGTCCCCTTGATGTACACGAACGTGGTCTTGAAGGACTGGCGGGCCTTCGATGCCCTGAAGATCGACGGTTTCAGCGCGCCGGGCACCTTCTGGGGCGGGGCGGACATCGACTTTCCCGTCTCGATGGGCGGTTACAAGTTTGCCCAGACCCCCGACGAACCCATCGTTCTCCACCTCAACAAGGCTATGACCGACCCCGGCGTTCCCAGCCGCGAGCAGGCTCTGAACGGACGCCGCGCCCTCTTCGGGATCGAATGGGAAGATCTCGAACGCGCGATCCGCGAAATGCTGCAAGGCGCGCTCGGGTCATCTGGCTTTGACGCGGCGCGCGACATCGAGGCGATCACCGTGAACCGCTGGGCGCACGGCTACGCCTATGAATACATGCGCCCCTGGGATGCCTTCTGGCCCGACGGCCCCTTGCCCATCGAACGCGCCCGCCAGCCCTGGGGCCGCATCAGCATCGCCAACAGCGACAGCGGGGCCTACGCCTACGCCCATTCCGCCATCGACCAGGCCGTCCGCGCCGTCCGCGACCAGCTTGGCACCCCCGAAGGTGCTGCGGACTACGCACGTTTCCCCGGTCCGCCCCTGGACAAGATCGGCCTCTGACCCCCTTGCCCCCGCCTGCCCCTGCCGCTAACAGGCGAAGGTGTGGCCCGTTCGTCTATCGGTTAGGACACCTGGTTTTCAACCAGGTAAGAGGGGTTCGACTCCCCTACGGGCTGCCACTTACTCATTTTTTAAATGTGCTTTCAATGGGTTGCGGCGTACTTGTGTCCCACCCTGCCGAAAGGTTGGACAAGTTTCGTTCCACTTCTGTGCCGGACAGCCCGACAAACCCGCTATCCGCAAGCCGCGAACGATCCGCCTTTTTGGTGTAAGTCGCGCTTTCCTTGTTGGTCTTGTGGGCCATCACGGCGCGGATTTCGTCGGGTGACTTGCCCGCGTTCGCCATTAGGGTCGCAAGCGACTTTCGAAGCCCATGCGCCGAACAAAGCGGATTGTTCTGCGGCCCCTGACCTGGCTTTGTTGCGCAAATGGGATGAAGGATTCACCTTGTGAAGCCAGCGTGGTCGCTGGTCTGCAAGAGCAAACCGAAGTCCCTGACCTGCCGCGCTACGAACTGGCATGACTATAACGCGGCGCTTGCGAAGCGCGGATCGCTGTCGATCTGGTTCGATCCCGACATGCATTGGCTTGCCTTGCCAACCGGCAAGCGCGGACGTCAGCCGGTCTTTACCGACGCCGCAATCCAGGCCCGCCTGACGCGGAAGGCGCTGTTTGGGCTGCCGCTTCGGCAAACGACCGGGATGGTGGCAAGCTTGCTCGAACTGGCGGTGCCGGACTGGTCGGTGCCGGACTTCAGCACGCTTTTCCGCCGCCAGAAGACCCTGACCGTGGACATTCCCTATCGCCCGAGTACGGGCGCCTTGCACGTGCTGGTCGATAGCACGGGTGTAAAGGCCGCAGGCGATGGCGAGTGGTCGGCCAGGAAGCATGGGCCGTCTGAACCGCGAGGCTGGCGCAAGGTTCACCTCGGGATCGACGCGGAAACGCTGGACATCCGCGCCATCGAGGTAACCGGCAGCCGGATCGGCGACGCGCCCATCCTGCCCGACCTGCTGGACCAGATCCCCGCCGCCCAGCCCATCGGCATGGTCATAGCCGACGGTGCCTGTGACACGCGCGCCTGCCATGCCGCCATCGCGGCGCGGGCGGCGGCCCCTGTCATTCCGCCCCGCAGGAACGGCAAACCGTGGAGGGACCAGACCGCTGGGGCGACCGCCCGCAACGATGCCCTGCGCAGTTGCCGCCGCCTGGGCAGGACCATCTGGAAGCGCTGGACCGGCTCCCACCGACGAAGTCTGGTCGAGGCCAAGATGCGATGCCTCAAGCTCTTGGGCGCGCGCGCGTAACATCCCGCGACTTCGACCGACACGTCGCCGAGCTTCAGATCAGAGCGGCAATCCTCAACCGGTTCACCGCCCTCGGGACGCCGCTCACGCAGCCCACAGGATAGGTTTGTAAAGCGAAAGGCTCATTCCGGACTTCAGGAGATTTGCGCAACAAAGCCGAGACCCCGGCCACCACGGGATTTTCGCAACGATGCCTCTTTGCTGTTCCATTTCGCCGTCAGGCAAGCAGGTTCTTTGCGGTAAGTTCGTCCGTGATCAATGTGGTTGGGCTCAATGTCTTCAGGGCAGCGCGCAAGGCGATGCACTTTTCCTTGCCGCCGGAAATCAGCACGCGTTCCGCCGTTCGGCGCAGGTTGGCAAGGTTCACCGAGATGACCCTTTCATTCACATCATGGTCGACAACATCACCGTTCACGTCGATGAAATTGTAAAGCACGTCCCCGACCGCGCCCGCGTCTATCAAGGACCTGCGATCGGCTTCCGTAATGTACCCCGTGCGGTAGCTGGTGGTCAGGGTTGATATTCCGCCTACAGACAACAGCGCCACGTCCAGTTGGTTCGCCATCTCAAAGATCGCCGAGAGACCGCAACGCTCAAGCAGCGCGTGCTTGGTTTCCGGGCTATCCACCACCGCCGGAGCCGGGATCAGAAAGCCTTCGGCCTGGAAAAGTTCCGCAAACTGCCAGGCGAACTCGGCGGGGTTGAAGCGGCGGGCCGCAGCAATACCGCCCAGAAGCGACACGACCCGGAAATCCTCAAGCGTCTCGCCCGAGATAAAGGGCAAGGTGTTGTAAAGCGTGCGGCCCCAGCCGACGCCGACAGTCATGCCGGATTTCATCAGCCCGGAAATGAAGCTTCCTGCAGCAGCAGCAATGACCTTTACCGGATCATCGTCGGGGTTTGAAAACGGCGCGATAATGACACGGTTGATGCCGTAGCGGGTCTCGATCTCGCGCTCGAGTTCGATCAGCTCGGCCAGTGGTGCTGACACGATGACCCGCACCTCATTGCGGCGGCGGGCATCGGCCAGAAGACGCACCACCATGACGCGGCTGATGCCCAGTTGGATGGCGATATCGTTCTGGGTGCTGCCTTCGACGTGATAAAGCCAGACCGCCCTTGCCCTCAGCCGGTCCGTTTCGCTTTGCGAGGCCGTGGCCTGTTTGACAGGCTGCATGCGCTATTCCTGATGCCCGACGTTTATCCGGTCGAAGCCGCGACCATTCCCCGCAGCACAATGCGCGCAACCCGGTCCGGGCATTCGATCTGCGGAACATGGCCTGCATCGCGCAAAAGGTGAAGCGCGAAATCACCGGATACGTTCAAGGCCTGACGCCACGGCAGGATATGGTCGCTACGCCCCCAGATCAGGGTTGTCTGGCATTGCAGCCGCGACAGGGCGGGGCGCAGGTCGAAAGCTTGCACGCCATCGGGGAAAAGTACCTCGGCCATCTCGGCCTGAAAGGTCCGCAAGGCAGGGTCGCGGCGCAGCTTCATTGCGGCGCGGCTATACTCGTCGCTGATGCCTTCGGGCCGGGCTGTCAGGCAGCGCAGCCAAGGGGCCAGACTTTCGGCGCGAGTCGCGCGGATGATCCCGGTCAGCGCGGTGGCGTCAATCTCCGGGCCAAGGCCAGCCGGGGCAATCAGCGACAGACCTGCCACGTTGCGCGCACGGATATCGGCTACTGCCAGTGCCAGTGCCCCGCCAAGCGAATGTCCAAGAACATGGACCTCATCATAGGCCTTTGTAGCCTCGTCAAACGCCTCCACCATCATCCGGGCAAGGTCTGCAAAGCTGCGCAGCTTGCGGCGTGGCGACCGGCCGTGCCCGGGAAGGTCGATCCGGATCAGCCTGCGGTCGGAACCAAGCGCCTTTTCCAGGGGGGCCCAGCTTTGGCTGTCGGCGGTGAAGCCATGCAGCAGGACCAGTGGCACGCCACTGCCCTTGCGGTGGCTGACATGAAGCGGGCCGGGTTGTGCGGACCAGACCGCCGGGCTGTCAGGCATGTGGGCTGGCGCGGACTGGCGGTCGGCATAGGCTGCAACGTCTTCACGCTGGATGCGGCCTTGCGGCCCGGTGCCGTCTACATCGGCCAGCATCACGCCCGCTTGACGTGCCGCGGCCCGGGCGGCGGGTGTGGCGCGCAACAGACCGTTGGTTTCCTGTGTGGCGGGGGCAGCGAACTGGACCGGGGCCAATGCTGCTAATGGCACAGCCGCCGGTTTGTCCCGGGGATCGGGCGACGCGGGCGCTGCTGCAATCACCGTCGCCAACTCGACCACCACTTCTCCCTCGGCATAGATCAGCGCCACGACCGTGCCCACGGCAACTTTGTCGCCGGGCCGGGCCGTGACCGCATGCAACCGCCCCGAAGCGGGGGCTTCTACCTCCATCGCGGCCTTGTCGGTTTCGATGTCGAACAAAGGCGTGCCTTTGGTCACTGCGTCGCCAGGTGCCACGTGCCAGACGGCCACCGTGCCATGGGTCATGTCCATGTCGACCTTGGGCAGGATCACTTCGACGGGCATCTAGACCTCGCGGCGGGCGAGTCGGCGCGCGGCAGTCAGGATCGTGTCAACCTGCGGCACAGAGGCGCGTTCCAGATCGGGGTTGTAGGGGACAGGGGCATCGGCCGCCCCAAGCCGCAGGATCGGCGCATCGAGAAAGTCGAAGGCATCGCTTTCGGCGACCATGGCGCTGATCTCGGCACCGACGCCAAAGGCCTTGACGCCCTCGTATACCACCATCAGCCGCCCGGTCTTGCGCACAGACGCACGGATTGTTTCATGGTCGATTGGACGGATGGACCTTAGATCAATGACTTCGGCGCTGATGCCATCCGCGGTCAGCTTTTCTGCCGCCTCAAGCGCCCGGTGCAGCATGATCGACCCGGCAACAATTGTGATATCTGTGCCGGTGCGGCGCACCAGTGCCTTGCCGATCGGTGTCAGATAGCTGCCCTCCGGAACATGCCCCTTCATCTTGTAAAGCAGCTTGTGCTCGAAGATCATCACCGGATCTGGGTCGGCAAGTGCGGCCAGCAGCATGCCCTTGGCATCTTCGGGCGTGCTGGGCTGCAGAACCTTAAGTCCGGGCACGTGGCCGAACCACGCCTCGATGCTTTGGCTGTGCTGGGCGGCCGCTCCGGTGCCCGAGCCTGAAGGCATGCGAAAGACGACTGGAACAGAAGCCTCGCCCCCCAACATATAGCGCAGCTTGGCGGCCTGGTTAACGATCTGTTCCATCGCCAGCATCGCAAAATCTGAGAACTGGAATTCGAAGATCGGCTTCAACCCGGTCAATGCCGCGCCCACCGCCACGCCCGCACCGCCAAGTTCGGAAATCGGCGTGTCCATCACCCGATCCGTGCCAAAGCGGTCAACAAGGTCGAGTGTCACCTGAAATGCCCCGCCGTAGACGCCGATATCCTCGCCCATCAGGATGACGGTCGGGTCCGCCTCCATGGCCATGGCCATCGCCTCGCGGATCGCTTCGGCATAAGACAATGTCCGCAGACCTTGATCCTGTATCATCGCATTCATCTCAGACTTCCGCGTAGACATAGCGAGTGACCTCGGCGAGGCTTGGGGCCGGGCCAGCCTTGGCAAATTTTATTCCTGCCTCCATTTCGGCCACGGCGGCGGCCGCAATCGCATTGGCACCGTGGTCGTCCAGCACGCCATGGGCGATCAGTTCGGACTGAAAGCGTGCGATTGGGTCGCGGGTCATCCAGTCCTCGATCTCTTCCTTGCTGCGATAGCGATTTCGGTCCGATTTCGAATGGCCGCGCCAGCGGTATGTCAGGTTCTCGACCAGCGACGGACCGTCGCCCGCGCGGGCACGCGCGATGGCAGTGTGTACCGCTTCGGCGACAGCGGAAAAATCGTTGCCATCCACTGTCACGCCCGGCATCGAATACGCTACGGCCCGGTCGGCGATATGGCTGACCGAGGTGGACCGGGCGACCGAGGTGGACATCCCGTAACCATTGTTTTCACATACGAAAATCACTGGCAGCTTCCAGACTGAGGCCATGTTTAGCGCCTCGTGGAATGCGCCTTCGTTGTTGGCGCCATCCCCGAAGAAGCAGATGGTGACGTCCGACTTGCCCAGCCGCTTGGCCGACAGGGCGGACCCGACGGCAATCGGCAGGCCGCCACCAACAATTCCGTTCGCGCCAAGGTTTCCGGTCTTCACATCCGCGATATGCATCGACCCGCCGCGTCCGTGGCAATAGCCGGTTTCCTTGCCGAAGAACTCGGCGAACATCCGGCCGACATCGGCACCTTTCGCTATGCAATGGCCGTGGCCGCGATGGGTGGAGGTGATTTTGTCGTCATCGGACAGCTCGATGCAGGTTGCCATGGCGCTGGCCTCTTGCCCGATGGACAAGTGCATGGTGCCGTGGATCAGGCCGCGGGTATAACTGTCCTCGGCGCCTTCTTCGAACCGGCGGATCAGGTACATGCGCTTCAGGGCCTCGCGCAGGACTTCGGGCGCATAAGTGCGGATCGCAAAGGGACGGTTGTCGGGTTTGTTCATCACGTCAAAGGCCCAGCATCTTGTCTTGCCGCGCACGAAGCGCGGCAATCGTGCTGTCAGCAGGCACGGCCGCGTTGGCGGTAGTGATCAATTCTCCCTTGGCGATGGGCGCTGTGACCTTCGCCCCTGTCAAAAGGCCGCAGGGAATGGCACAGGCTGTCCGAGCCTCGCCTGCCTCCATGATCCAGGCGCGATAGGCGTATTCGCCGATCTGGTCCAGCACGTCTCCGATAGCGAGATCTTTCTTGGACACCGCACAGACCTCGGCCACCGGACGCGCCATCGGAACCATATCAGCCTTGCCATACAGCACAACGCGCGCGCAGGTCAGCGGCACCTCGAGCGATGTCAGGTGATAGGGGCGGAAAAACGTGAAGTAAGGCCCCTTGCCCATCTTCAGGTCTTCCATCCGTTCCCGGATGCGGGGGTGGTCCATCTCGGCCACAACGAAAACGCCGGGGGCGACGCCCTTGCCGATTGTATAGTCGACCCTGCCTTCGCCCGAAGAGAGTAAGCCCCCGGCAGATTGCGGCACCAGCACTTTGTTCAGATCCTCGCGCGAACAGGCAGGGCCATGCATGCCGGGCTTGTCGGGGATCAGGCCGGTGGCGTTGGCGATGGCCGCCATTTCCACCATGGTCTTTGACCCATCGACGAATTCCACTAGCATCCGCGGGTTCATGTGACGGCGGATCGCCTCTTCGGTGTATTCCGCGGGGGTCGCATCGATGTTCAATGGGTTGTTCTTGCCCTTGCCGGCCGAGACGATCCGGTGACCCATGGCGCTGACGAACTCGATCAATTCCATGCAGGACGATGGCTCATCCCCCGCCCCAAGGCTGTAGATCACACCAAGCCGCTCCGCCTCGGACCGCAGATACGCACCGATCGTCACGTCAGCCTCAACGTTCATCATCACCAGATGCTTGCCGCGCTCCATCGCCGCAAGGCCGATCTCGGCCCCCACGGCTGGCACGCCAGTCGCGTCGACCACAACGTCGATTAGCCCAGCTTCCAGCAGGGCGTGAACATTGTCGGTCAGGGCGATGCGGCCCTGCTCCATCGCGGCGTTGGCCGCGTCTGAGGTGGACACGTCGGCCACGTTCACTTCGTTGCCGTAAGCGATTTCAACCGAACGCCGGGCCGCACCCGGCTTCAGCTCGCTGATGGCACCGATGGCGATGCCCTGCATGTGGGCCACGCGGCTGACGATGTCGGTGCCCATCTCGCCTGCGCCGACAAGACCGATGCGGATCGGAGTGCCGGACGCGGCCCGCGCCGCCAGATCCCTTGCCAATCCTGTCAGCGCGACATTCGTGGGCATCAGCACTCTCCTTATCCGGTTTGCGCGACCCTAAGTGAACATTTGCATCTATGTCAACGAAGAGTTCATGCCGCGCTGCGGCAAAAACAGCCAAAAATCGTCGTTGACAGAACAATATCTCTGCACACATTATGCTTCTGTGAAGCGAAAGTTCACACGCCGCAATTTCTGCAATCGTTGTGCCCGCGACGACGGGTTCTTCACACCGCTTGCAGGACGCACGCGTAATGACCAATCTACCGCCACAGGGAGGACGATCAAAATGACCATTCGTTTGACGGGCATGTCCCGCCGCTCGTTTCTGCATACGGGGGCGGCATTCGGCGTGGCCACCGGTGCAGTCGGGCTGAAAACACCTGCACTTGCCGACTCGCAACTGCCTGACATCCAATCGGTGCTGGACGGAATCACCGTCGAAAAATACGTCCGCGAAGACTATCGCACGTTGTACGGCATGACCAACGACCCGCTCTGGGATCCCGCAAAAGACTGGATCCGCACGGTGGACTGGGAGGCGGTCCGCAGCGAGTTCGCGGGTACAAGCGTTCGCTTCGCCATTGGTGCGGCCGATCAGGAATCAGCTGCAGAAGGACTGAAGCCGTTCGAGGCGCTGTCGGGTATCAAGGTAGAACTGGTGCCGATCCCGGACGACAGCATCTATGACAAGGCGATTGCCGAATTCATCAGCGGCAATGCCAGCTTTGATGCGCTGCAGTTCTTTTCGGCCTGGCTGGGCGATTTCGCGGCACCGGGCTTCTTGCGTCCGCTCGACGAGTTCGCGACCAAATGGAAGCTGCCGCTGGACGACTTCTATGACACCTACCGGTTGAACTATGGCTACGTGAACGGTCAGCTTGTCGGCATTCCGTTCGACTGCGACATCCAGATGGTCCATTTGCGCAAGTCGGTGATGGAGAAGGTTCTGGGCGGGCCTATCGACCGTGCCAACTCGGTTCCGTCCTACGACGAGCTGATCCGCATCACTGCCGAAGCCAACAAGCTCGGCGGCGGCGTGGCGGGCATCGGCCTGCTGGGTGCCCGTGGCTTCTGGTCGACCTATTCCTGGGAGCACATCGCGGCGCAGGCTGGAATGCAGCTGTTCGACCCCAGCTGGAACCCGACGCTGAACACCGATGCCGGAATTAAAGGCCTCGAAACCCTGCTCGCACTGTCCAAGAATGCGATCGAAGGTGTGTCTGGCGCAGGCTGGGGCGAAAACCGCGCTGCATGGTTGGGCGGTCAGGTAGCGGCCAACATCTCGTGGCAGGATTCCGGCACGCAGGCGATGCGTCCGGATCAAAGCCAGATCGTCGACGACTTCGTCACGATTTACGAGCCGCGCATTGCCGGGGGCGTCTTCGCGCCGCCGAACATCGCAGGTTCGACTTCGGTCGTCACCGCCACCAGCCAGAACCCGGAAGGCGCCTTCCTGATGCTGGCCTTCCTGACCACCAGTTCCATCATGGCGATGAACGAAGCCAACGCCAACGGCGTGGCTCCGGGGTATCGTTCGGTTCTGGGCAACGAAAGGCTGCGGGCCGTGTCGCAGCCGATGGAGGTTTGGGCCAACAGTCTGGAGCACGCATGGTGTTCGCCCCGTCTGCCCGGCATGTTCGAAATGGAGCAGGCCTTGGGCAACGAGATCAATCGGGCGATCACCGGGCAGATCAGTGCAAAAGAGGCGCTGGACAACGGTCAGGCCGCCTGGATTGCCATCATGCAGAAGAACGGCTTCAAGGACGGCGCAGGCCCGATCAACTATGCCGATGTGGCACCGGGCCTGTATGTCGGGGCGGGCAAAGCCCTGCCGTTCTGATCGGATGACCTCGGCTGCTCCCAAAGGTCTGGCGATGAGGGGGGCGAAAGCCCCCCTCAAACGCCGAAGCAAGACCATTCGCCGCGCATTCCCCTACCTTCTGCTGGCCCCGGCCCTGCTGTATCTGCTGGTGATCACGCTCTACCCCGGGCTGTTTGCCATTTATCAAAGCCTGTTCGTGGTCAAGTTCCTGACCTGGACCTGGGCGGGGGCAGACAATTACGCGCTGATCTTGAAAGACCGCGAGTTCTGGGCCGCGCTTGGCAACACTGCGCTGATCGGGGCAATATCCCTGTCGCTGCAAACCTGTATCGCGCTGGCCATCGCCTATTTCGCCTATCGCGATCCGTTCATTCGCGGCTGGCGGATCATCTACCTGATGCCGATGCTGTTCATGCCCTCGGCTGTGGCGTTCATCTGGAAACTGGCCTTCAACGACGGGCGGGTGATTTCCGACCTCTTGGGCCGTCTGGGCCTGATCGAGGGGAACGTCGACTGGCTGGCGAGCATCTGGCTGTCGCGCTTGACGCTGATCGTCGCCGATGTGTGGCAGTGGACGCCTTTTCTGTTCATCATCTTTGTCGCCGCCCTGCAAAGTCAGGACCAGGAGATCGAAGAGGCCGCGCGGCTGGATGGGGCCAGCTGGCCCGCGATCTTCTGGAACATCTCGCTGCCCATGATGCGCCCGGTGATCGTAGTCGCCGTCACCCTGCGTGGCATAGACATCACCACGATGTTCACCAACGTCTTTGTCATGACCCAGGGTACGCCCGGGGGTGCGACCGAGACGATGAGTTATTTCATCTACCGGCAGGGGTTTCGCATGTTCAACTTCGGTTATGCCTCGGCGGCCTCGGTGCTGATGCTGGTCTTGACGGTGATCATCGCCCAGACGGTAGTGAAGCGCGCCTTCCATTCGGGGAAGTCCTGAATGGCAAAGGCTCGCAAGACCCGCGGTGAAAGCCTGATCCTGCGCTATGTCGTTCTGGGAGGCTGGGCACTGGTGTGCCTGCTGCCGATCCTGTGGTTCCTGTCTATCGGGTTCCGGCCCCGGACCGAAGTGATCACGCCGCAGCCGATCTACTGGCCGACCCTAAGCCTCGATGCCTGGCACCTGCTCATGAGTGACTGGCCGATTGTGCGCTATCTGCGCAACTCGGTCGTCGCCGTGGCAGGGTCGGTCGTCATCGATCTGGTGTTGGCTATTCCGGCCGCCTATGCCTTGGCACGTTATGAGTTTCGTGGCCGCGAGGATATCGGGTTCTACATCCTCTCGACGCGGATGATGGCCCCGGCGATCGTGGCCGTGCCAATCTTCTTCCTGTTCAAGACGATGGGCCTTCTCGACTCGGTCTGGGCGCTGATGCTGATCTATGCGGCAATCAACCTTTCCCTCGTGACCTGGATCATCCGCAGCTACATGCTGGACATTCCGAAAGAGCTGGAGGACGCGGCCCGCACCGATGGGGCCGGGGACCTGACCATCCTGCGCGAAATCATCGTGCCGGCCTGCCTGCCGGGCATCATCACCGCTGCAGTGATCGCGGCCATCTTCGCGATCAACGAGTTCCTGTTCACCCTGCTTATCGCCTCGACCTCCAACGCTTATACCATGTCGGTGGCGCTTGCGAACTTCACCGGCGGCTCTGACGGCATCATCTACAACGCAATCGCTCTCGTCTCGTTCATCGCCTTCGTGCCGATCCTGATTCTGGTGATCCTGATCCAGAAGCACTTGTCGCGAGGTCTGACGATGGGCGCAGTGAAAGGCTGACCCATGGCATCGATCCATTTGAAAAACATCGAAAAAAAGTACGGGGCCTTTGTCGGCGTCCAGAACATGTCGCTCGAAATCGCCGATGAGGAGTTCCTTGTGCTCCTAGGACCATCCGGCTGCGGCAAGACGACGACGATGCGGATGATCGCCGGACTGGAAGAGCCGACCGACGGCCAGATCGTCATCGGCGGCGAGGTGGTGAACGAGATCGACGCCCGCGATCGCGATGTGGCTATGGTGTTCCAAGGCTATGCGCTTTACCCCAACATGTCGATCTACGAAAACATCCGATTTCCGTTGCGGATGCGGGGGATCCCGGCCTCGGAACACGACGCGCGGATCCGCAAGGCGGCGGAGATGGTGGAGCTTGGCAGCTTCCTGGAGCGCAAGCCCGGCGCGCTGTCTGGCGGTCAGCGCCAGCGGGCAGCGCTGGCCCGTGCAGTGGTGCGCCAACCACAGGTCTTTTTGATGGACGAGCCGCTGTCCAACCTGGACGCCAAACTGCGTCAGTCGATGCGCGTGCAAATCAAGCACATGCAGCGCCAGCTGAAGGTGACGACGGTCTATGTCACCCACGACCAGATCGAGGCCATGACATTGGCCGACCGGATCGTCATCATGAACAAGGGGGCGATCCAGCAGGTGGGCACCCCGGACCAGATCTATTCCGACCCCAGCAACACCTTCGTCGCAGGTTTCATCGGCAGCCCGCCGATGAACCTCATCGAAGGCACTGCGCGGAATGGAAGTTTCGAGGCCCCGGGTGTGTCCGCCCCCTGCCCAGACTATGTGCGCGGCAAAGTTACCTTGGGCATTCGCCCCGAGGATTGCCAGGTCGGCGGCAGCGACGTGCAGGGCATGGTCTACGGGGTCGAGCCGACGGGTGACACCACGTATCTGACCGTGCTGGCCGGAACCAAGAAGATCGAGGTCAAGACAGCCCGCGACTACAGGTCGGACATCGACGTTGCCATTGGCATCACCTTCGATCCGTCGCATCTTTACTTTTTCGGTGAAGACAGCCTGCGCATCCGGGGGCCGCATGACCCAAAAGTTTGATTATACCTCCATGGGCTTCATAACCTTCGACGCCCTTTGTCGACCTGTGACGCAGATACCACCGGCTGGCGGAACCTATTTCGTCGAGGAACTGACACTGGCTGTTTCCGGCGCTGCCGGCAGCGCGGTGATCGTTGCGGCCAAGCACGGCCTGCGCGCACGCGCCGTGGGGGGTGTCGGCCATGATGACATGGGCGACTGGGTGCTGATGAAGCTGGCCAGCTTTGGTATCGACACCACGATGATGGCGCGCTGCGAGGGGTTCACCACATCGTCTTCGCTGGTCACCACCCGGCCGGACGGGGCCCGCCCGGCCTTGCACAAGCGCGGCGCAACGGACGGGTTCTACATCGAGGATCACCAGATCGACGCGCTTCTGGATACCCGCATCCTGCATGTCGGCGGCGTCGGCCTGATGAATCGCATGGATCAGGGCCGGACCGAGGAAATCATGGCCGAAGCCAAACGGCGCGGCGTGACCACCACACTGGACGTCTTTGCCTCCACTCCGGATGACTTGCTCAAGGTGGCGCGGCTGCTGCCCCATACCGATTATTTCCTGCCGTCTGAAGAAGAGGCCCGCGCCTTGTCAGGCCTGCATGACAACCGCGATCTTGCACAGTTCCTGATCGACCGCGGGGCCGCTTGCGTGATCCTGACCCTAGGTGCGGATGGCGCATACTATCATCACCGCAATGGCACCGCGTTTCACACCCCTGCCTTCGTGGTGGATGTAAAATGCACCTGTGGCTGTGGCGACTGTTTTAACGGCGGTTTTGCCACCGGCCTGATCAAGGGCGTCCCGATGCCCGAGGCGATCCAGATTGCCCAGGCCTCGTCCGCGCAGAATGCGACGGGTCTGGGCAGTCAGGCCGGGATCAAGGATTATGCGACGACGCTGTCTTTCATCGACAGTGCCACGCTGCCACGCAGTCGGCGTCCAACGACAGGCTGGTATCCTCATCAGTCTGGGATATAATCCGACTGGAAGAGGATGCCCGACGTGTCGCGCGAAACGTTCACCCTTCCGGATGCCATGCCCCTGCGAGAGGCGCTTCGCGGACTGCGTTTCTTTCTGCGGCGTGGTGGCGAGACGATTGTCGAGACCTTGAATGTCGATGCGCTGCCAAAGCCCGCCTCGAACATTGCCGGGGCTGTCCTGCGCGAGGCGGGAGAGGTGGCGCGGTCAGTAGACGAACTGACCTCCGGCATGGCGAAGTCTGTGCTTGGCGGTCTGAGTAGCACGACCACGCCGCTGCAATTGCTGATCGGCAAACCGAACGCGGCGGCAGAATTTTCTGGTGCGGTATATGTATCGTTGTCAGCGGTTTTGCGTCACCTCGGTGCCCCGACCGTTCTGATCAGCGAGGCAGCTGCCCGTGCCACCTATGTCAAACTTGCCGCGCCTGCGATGGATGCTGCGGTCGAGATCCGCGCGGCGGCTCTGACGCTTGGTCTTTTGGGGGCGCGCGTCCTGCGCGGGACGACAGCCCAGCAAGCGGCTTTGGTCCCTGGCGGAGCGTTGGAGGCCGTCAGCATTTTTGCGGTCATGCTCTGGCTGCAGTCTGCACGTTCCGAGGACGAAAACGAAACCGCCCTCGTGGCCGCCAGCGATATGGCTGTTGCGTTGGCTCCGGAAATTGCCCAGGCGGTTTCCCAGAACGACGCTGATCGGATTGCGGCCCTTTACCGCAAGTATGTGCCGCATGTCTGAAATCAAGGTAGGCTCTGCGGCCCTCCCTCCGACGAACGAGCCGCTACGGGTTGCGGTGCGTCGTCTGAGATGGTTCAAGGTGGCGTTTCAGGGTTTTGTCGAGGCAACCGGACGTGACCTGGGATGCGCGTTCGACATTGATGATGCAAAGCTGGCGGCGGCATTCATGCGCTGGCTGAATGCCATCGAGATGCAAAAGCCCTCCGACAAATCCCAACGGAAGAACTTTTTCGAATTTGCAGCGGCTCTTATGTTGCGCGAACTGACCACAGACATGCCGGTGATGGCGAAGGGCCCAGCCACCCTCGCCGACCCCGGTTCGGCAGCGGCCTTTTGGCCTGAGGGGTATTGTTTGACGATGTTCTGTTTGTCCGTGCACACAGCAGCGATGGCGCAAGAGTTTCACGCACAGACCATTGTTGACCCCGCAATCGACGATTTGCGGCATTGGTGGTCTTTCAAGGAAAACTCCATGCACGATGCGGGTTTCTCGGCAGGATTTCTCCAAATGCTGTTGGGCAATCAACCGAACTGGATAATGCCTGATGTATTCCGTGCACGCATCCAGTCTGATCTTGAGGCGAAGTGACAAGTTGAACGGGCCCTTGAGCGGATTCGTGAGCGCAAGATTTTTGGAAATACGCATGACCCAAAAAACTGCCCTAAACGGACATTCAATCTCGTTCGCAATGCGCCTCTATAGCTTTTCAGGTTTTCACGGAAGCGTCTTGAGGTGCCCCTAGTTTCCTGGACACCTGCCTCGTTCAGTTTCTGCTGCCTGGTTTCGAAGTCAACGGGCGACTGCATGCCGTTGTTCGTGTGTGTGCGCTGAGGGTGTAGAACATTTCGATGTGGTCGAACACGTCCTGCCTTACGGCTTCGCGGGTCAGGTAGGTGCGCCGCCGGATGCGCTCCCGCTTCAAGAGCTGGAGTAAGCTTTCTGCGACGGCAATGTCGTCGCAGTTCCCGCGGCGGCTCATGCTGGCAGCCAGATTGTGCTGGCCAAGGAACACCTGCCACTCGCGGCAGGTGAACTGCGATCCCTGGTCGGAGTGCATCATCACCTTGGCCTTGGGTTTGCGCCGCCAGACGGCCGCAAGCAAGGCCTGTAGCGCCAGGTCGGTCGTCATGCGAGGCCAGGCGGACCAACCCACCACGCGCCGCGAGAAGAGGTCGATCACAACCGCCAGATACAGCCAGCCTTCGTGGGTCTTGATGTAGGTGATGTCGCTCGCCATTGGGCTTGAACCAGTGGCGCCTTCAATGGCTCGCCCCAGACCTTGTCGGGCGCATCAACCTCGAAGTGCCGGTCTAAGGCGTTGGACGCGACCACGGCAGGCTTGCCGCCATATAGTCCCGTGCGGCGCTTGTAGCCGACCTGGGCCAGGATGCCTCCAAGGCTGGCCAGCCGGGCGACCCGGTTCTCGGAAACCTGCTCCCCCTGATCGCGCAGATCGTCAGTGAGCT
>JANMGI010000246.1:0-4786 GCA_031374565.1 Paracoccaceae bacterium
TGGAGAACCTGAAAATGGCGGCTGTGCTGTCGGTTCCGGCGGTGATTGCGGTGTTTGCGGGGGTGCGGCTGGTCGAAGTGATGCCGGAGAAACTGTTCTTTCGGCTGGTGACCTGGGCGCTTCTGCTGATCTCGCTGAAGCTGATCTGGGACGGGGCGCGGGGGCTGATCTGACCCGTTTGTTGCGGGTTCAGCTGTCCGGTGAGGGATTTTTCTGTCGCATTGTGTCAGGCTTTGCAGGCGGCCCCCTCACCCTGATCCTCTCTCCAGCTGGGGAGAGGGAACGGCTGTGGCGGGCGGCAGGGCAGGGTTTCACAGGAGGTGCAGATGTTGCCGGATGCAGATGCGCTTTATGACAGTCTGGTGGCGCGGGATGGGCGCTTCGACGGGGTAGCTTTCGCCTGTGTGAAGACCACGGGAATCTATTGCCGCATGACCTGCCCCGCACGGACGCCGTTGCGCAGGAACGTGGCGTTCCGGGCTGCGGTTGCAGATTGTCTTGCGGACGGATACCGGGCCTGCAAGCGCTGCACGCCCGATCAGGCGGGATCGCCCTTGGCCGGCAGCTCTTCGGTGACCGCCTCGTAGCCCGAGCCGGAGGCCATCAGGCACATCCGTCCGTCGGGCAGCGTCATCGTGATCGACCAGGTGCCGGTGGCGTCGGCGGCGAAAAGCTCCATCACGGCAGCTTCGCCCGCGATGCCGACCAAGCGGCGGGTCTCGCCGTAGCGGTCTGCCAGAAGGGCGGTCACCGTGTCGCGCGTATCGCATTGCGGGGCGGCATGGGCGATGCCGGCGGCGGCGAGCATTCCGCCAAGGCCGAGGGAGAGAGCGAACAATTGCTGGGTCATGGGCGGGCCTTTCTGGCGTCTGGGATGCCCGGAAGGCTGCCGGGGTTCGACTGACAGGCGGTTAACGGGGCGGCCCTGTGCTGCGAGCGCCAAAGGATTTCTGCGCTGCGGCGAAATCGGTCTTGCTGTTTGTGTCCAGTATGTGCTTTCAAGCGCAAGAATGTTGCGTGGAGGTGAGTCGTGAGCCGTCCGTTTCGGTCTGTCCTGTATGTTCCGGCGTCGCGAGAGCGAGCCATGGAGAAGGCGCGGGAGCTGGCCGCCGATGCCATCATCTTCGATCTGGAGGATGCAGTATCGCCTGACGAGAAAGTGCGGGCGCGGACGCTGCTGGCGAGTGTGCTGGCGCGCGTCGACTATGGGGTGCGGGCCCGGATCGTGCGGGTGAACGGGCTTGGGACCGCGTGGGTCGAGGGGGATCTGGCGGCGTTCGGGGCGCATCCGGGGGTGGATGCGGTTCTGGTGCCGAAGGTGAATGCGGCGGCCGATCTGGATGCTGTCGCGGGACGGGTGAAGGTTCCACTCTGGGTGATGCTGGAAACGGCGAGGGGGTGCATGACCGCCGGGGAGATTGCGGCGCATCCCCGGTTGGAGGGAATGGTCATGGGGACAAACGATCTGGGTCGCGAGCTTGGCGCACGGTTTCGCCCCGACCGGCTGCCGCTTTTGGCGGGCCTTGGGGCTTGCGTCCTGGCGGCGCGGGCGGAGGGGCGGGTGATCCTCGACGGGGTCTACAACGCCTTCAAGGATGAGGCGGGTTTGCGGGCGGAATGCGAGCAGGGCCGCGACATGGGGTTCGACGGCAAGACCCTGATCCATCCCGCGCAGCTGGGTGTGGCGAACGCGGTGTATGCGCCGTCTTCGGACGAGGTGGCCCTGGCGCGGCGGCAAATCGAGGCTTTTGGCCAAGCGCGGGCGCGGGGGGAAGGGGTTGCGGTCGTCGATGGCCGGATCGTCGAGACCCTGCATGTGGCGATGGCCGAGGCGCTGATCAGCAAGTCCGAGGCGATTGCGGCGGTTGCGGTTTAGGGGCAGGGTGACGCAGCGACCAATGGAGGGCAGCGATGACACTGATAGTGCTGGGGCTTTTGCTGTGGTGGGGCGCGCATCTGTGGAAGCGGGTGGCCCCCGGACATCGCGCGACGATGGGCGAGCCGGGCAAGGGTTTGGTCACGGTGCTGGTGCTGGCAAGCGTGGTGCTGATGGTGATCGGCTGGCGCGGCAGTTCGTGGCTGGGGATCGAGGGGGCCGCTTATGTCGCGGTCTGGTCGCCGCCGCGGTTCCTGGTTCATGTGAACAACCTGCTGATGCTGTTCGCGGTCTACCTGTATGCGGCGTCGGGCATGAAGACGCGCATCACGCGCGTCATCCGGCATCCGCAGCTGACGGCGGTGAAGACCTGGGCGGTGGCGCATCTTCTGGTCAACGGGGACCTTGCGGCGATCGTGCTGTTCGGAGGGTTGCTGGCCTGGGCGGTGGTTTCGGTGATCCTGATCAACAAGGCCGAGCCGCGGGGACCGCTTCCGGAGCCTGCGCCGGTGGGCAAGGAGATCGGGGCTGTGGTCGGGGCCGTGCTGGTGATGGTCGGCATCATGCTGGTGCACAACTGGCTGGGCGTGGCGCCCTGGGGCTGAGGTTGCAGTGGGGGTTTCACACCCCCACACCCCTGTGGGATATTTGCGCCAATATGAAAGACAATTTTAGACGAATTGTCCGGAGTTTGGAGAAGGCTGTGACGTGGTGAGGGAATGAAGCTTTATCGGTTTCTCAGTGCGGACGACACGTCGGTGTTCTGTCACAAGGTGACGGCGGCGTTGAACAAGGGGTGGGAGCTGCATGGCTCGCCCACTTATGCCTTCGATGCGGCCAATGGCGTGATGCGCTGCGGGCAGGCGGTGGTGAAGGAGGCTGATGGCGACTACCATCCTGACGTGAAGCTGGGCGAGCAATGAAGACGAATTCCGGGCGGTTCTTCGAGGATTACACCTTGGGCGAGGTGATCCGGCATGCGGTGCCTCGGACCGTGGGGGCGGGGGAGCGGGCGCTTTACCACGCGCTGTATCCGGCGCGGGGGGCTTTGTATTCCTCGGACGAATTCGCCAGGGGCGTGGGGTTGGCGGCGTCGCCCTTGGACGATCTGATCGCGTTTCACACGGTTTTCGGGAAGACCGTCCCGGATATTTCCGTGAACGCGGTCGCGAACCTGGGCTATGCCGAGGGGCGGTGGCTTTTGCCGGTCTGGCCGGGGGACACCTTGCGGTCGGAAAGCGAAGTGATCGGGCTGAAGGAAACCTCGTCGGGGGCGACGGGGGTGGTCTGGGTGCGGTCGCGCGGGCTGAACCAGCACGGGGACGTGGTGCTGGAGTATGTACGCTGGGTGCTGGTGAAGAAGCGGAGGCGCGAGGTTGTGGTGCCGGTGTCGGTGCCGCATCTGGCGGCGAGCGTGGAGCCCGGCGCACTGCTGGTGCCGGAGGGGCTGGACTTCAGCCGCTATGACTTCGGGTTGGCCGGAGAGCCGCACCGCTGTGGCGACTACCAGGTGGGCGAGGTGATCGACCATGTCGACGCGGTGACCGTGGAAGAGGCCGAGCATATGCTGGCGACGCGGCTGTGGCAGAACACGTCGAAGGTGCATTTCGACGTTAGCCAGCGCGAGGATGGGCGGCGGCTGATCTATGGCGGGCATGTGATTTCGCTGGCGCGGGCGTTGTCGTTCAACGGGCTGGCCAACGCGCAGATGATCGTGGCGCTGAATGCGGGGGCGCATGCGAACCCCTGTTTCGCGGGCGATACCGTCCGGGCCTGGTCCGAAGTGCTGGACCGGGCGGAGACTGCGGTGCCTTCGGTCGGGGCCTTGCGGCTGCGGCTGGTGGCGACGAAGGGGGCGGCGGGGGCGTTGCGCGCGGCGGACGGGAAGTACCTGCCCGAGGTGCTGCTGGATCTGGACTACTGGGCGCTGGTGCCGGTCTAGCCCGGCTGGAATTGCACCGCGTCGTCAGCCACCCGCCCGGCAATGACATTCTCGAACCGGCCCGAGATCGCCAGGGCGGCGAGTTTGGGCCAGAAGGCCTGGAACGCCTCACGCGAAAGGTGGGCCTGATGTGCCGCCTCGCTGGTGAAGCATTCCGCCAGGGTGACCACGTCGGGGTCCGAGACCGAGGGGTTCATCTCGAAGAACAGGCATCCGGGTTCGGCGCGGCAGGCGGCAACATAGGCCGGCACGATCGTCATGAACCTGTCGCGGTTTCCGGGGGGAAAGGTCAACCAGCCGACGATGTACTTGCGGGTTTCGGGGTCTGACATGGGGGTATCCTTTCTGCCGAGCCATAGCGGACCGGCGGTGGATCCAGTCTACCACAAAGCGACGGACGATCAGAACGAGTCGGTCCGACCGGGCGTCCGGCAGCCGGTCCCAAATGTGATCACGCGCTGAAAATTCGTGATCACAGAGGGCAGAAAAGCACGCCTGATAGCGACAACATGTTGCAGTTGCGGCATTCCGGGCGTGACACGGACGAAAACCGCGCTATTCAGAGTATCGAACGACAGCCTGGCGCTGGCCCGATGGACCCGCGCCGCCAGACGTGAGGATCGATCATGGCAGACGTCAAACGGGCCGAGCCCGTATCCCGCCCGCTTTCGCCGCATTTGCAGATCTACCGTCCTCAGATGACCTCCATCAGCTCGATACTGACCCGGATCACCGGGCATGCGCTGGTGGCGGGCGTGGTTCTGGGGGTCTGGTGGCTGCTGGCTGCGGCGACCTCGGACGCGTATTTCGCGGTGGCGGACCGGGTCGCGACCAGCTGGTTCGGCGATCTGGTGTTCACGGGGTCCTTGTGGGCCGTGTGGTATCATTATCTGGCCGGCCTGCGGCATCTGGTCTTTGACGCGGGGCGCGGTCTGGACGTGCCGACGGCAGAAAAGCTGGGCTGGGCC
>JANMGI010000157.1:0-3585 GCA_031374565.1 Paracoccaceae bacterium
CATAAACGATGCTTGATACACGACACGCGTTGACCCCCAACAAAAGGTCGCGCACCTCGACTGTCGCGGGATGGAGCAGCCCGGTAGCTCGTCAGGCTCATAACCTGAAGGTCACAGGTTCAAATCCTGTTCCCGCAACCAAATTTCTGAATGAACAAAATACGTTACGAGCCGCCCTCCGGGCGGCTTTTTGCGTTCCGACTTCCAGGTCAACAATAGGTCAACAAAACGAAGCAAACCGCGTGGGATTCCAACAGGATTGTAGCCAAACCCGCACCCGACCGCGCCAAAACCGCAGCCAACTGAGTTCGACGGGATCAAAGGTGTGTTTGGCCCGGTCAAGCCCAACCGGCGCATCGTCGAACATACCCTAAACGGTCTCATCCTCGGGCCCAGTCGGTTTCGATGCGCTTCCCTACCGCGTCGACAAAACGCTTTTGCATCAGGCCGCTTTTGGCCAGCGGCGATGCAGGTCGTCAATCACGAAGGCATGGGAATGATGGGGACCATGCTGTGAAATGTGTGGGTGATCTGGCGGCAGGTCCGGATGGTCATGCGGCAGGATGCTGTCATCCTCAGGGGGCCATATCCGCAGGACGGCAACCAGCCCAAGCGCGCCGATCCCAGCCAGCAGCAAGGCAGCGACAGAAAGCCCCGCACCAGCACCCACCCACCCTGCGAGTGGATAAGTCACCAGCCAACAGGCATGACTTAGTGCGAACTGCGCGGCAAAGACTGCGCCTCGGTCCGCCTCGCGGGCCGAGCGGTTGATGATCCGGCCGATGGGTGTTTGCGTCAGGGAAAAGCCGAAACCGATGAGCGCCCAGAGAGTGATCAGGCTGGCGAGCCCGCCCACAAGCGGCACCAGCGCCACACCCGCCACCATCAGTGCGGACCCCCCGATCATCACAAAGCGGTCGGCCAATTGCTCAAGCATGCGGGGCAACAGGAACGCCGCCAGCATCGACCCCGCACCAAAGCCCGCGAAGGCCAGCGCCACAGACTCCTCGCCCAGCCCTAACCGGGCCTGCACCAGGACGACCGTGTTGACATAGACCATTGCCCCGGCCGCAGCGACGGCAGCCTCCATCACCATCAGTCCACGCAGGCGTGGCGTTCGGGTGTAGATGCGGATGCCTTTGGTCACATCGGCCCAGAAATGGCTATCCTCGGGGCGCACCCTTTCCGGGAGACGCGCGGTCAACACCAGCAGGGCCGAGGCTGCGAACCCTACGACCGTACCAGCAAACAGCACCGGAAAGCTGACCACAGTCAGCAGGAGCGCCGCGATCATGGGCGAGGCAAGTTGTTCCAGATCCTCGGCCAACCGCAGGAGCGAGAGAGCGTTGGTGTAGTCATCCTCGTCTTTCAACACATCCGGGATCACAGCCTGAAACGCCGGGGTGAACCCGGCCGATGCCGCCTGCAGGAAGAAGATCAGCACATAGATCTGCCAGACCTGATCGACAAAGGGCAGGCAAGCGATCACTCCTGCGCGGATCAGGTCCAGCGTCACCAGGAACGCTCGACGCGGCAAGCGTTCGGCCACAGCCGCAGCCACCGGGGCAAGGGTGACATAGGCAATCATCTTGATGGCCAGCGCCGTGCCCAGAATGGCACCGGCATTGTCGCCTGCCAAATGCCAGGCGAGTAGCCCAAGCGCCACCGTCGCCAGACCCGTGCCCAAGAGCGCCACAATCTGGGCGGCGAAGAGATGGCGAAAGGTCGGGTTGCGCAGGGTCTTCAGCATCACAAGAGCTTTGTCAGGGATTTGATCTCGGCCAGATCATGTTCACCTCCGGCTGTCACACAATGGTCGATGTGATCATGGATCAGCGCCCGCTTTGCCTCGGCCACCGCGCGTTCAACGGCGTGCAGCTGCGTGGCAAGGTCGACGCAAGGCCGCCCCTCCTCGATCATTCCGATAACCCGCCGCAAATGCCCTTCGGCACGTTTCAGCCGGGTGGCGATGGCAGGGTGGCTTGCATGGACATGACGTTCTGACATAAGAAAGGCGTATCCCCCATGGGGGGATAACACAAGAAACAAGAAGGGCCCTGCGAACAGGGTTTCGCCGAGGAGCAGATGCGCGGGTTGAACTGGGTCATACGGCCGCTGGCAGTGCTGATGCTGCTGCTGTCACTGGGGTCCGCCCCGGTGGTAGACGCGCTGACCCATGGTCCCGGCACTCTGGCCGCCGAAGCGGATCATGCAGCCTGGCTTGCCGAAAACGGCGAGGTCTGGCAGGCTGATAGCCACCAGCATCACGACAGCACCGACCACGATCACGCAACGTCCGTCATTTTAGCCTCGCAGGAAGCCGAGATCTTCGACATGCGGACGGCGGCCGAATTTGGAGATCTCCCCATCCTGTCAGGTGCGATCCGGGATGGACCGCGGCGGCCACCCCGGGAAACGATCTAAAGATTTGAACCGGTCGGCGCACTGGACGCGCGGCCTTCGTCAGACCTTTTCATCACAGGACCCTATCATGACACGCACCACCCGGATGCCATCGCGCATCTGGATAACCCTTGCCACGCTGGCCCTTGCCGTTCTTACGGCCGGTGCTGCCCTGGCTCATAACGTGACCGAAGGCGACGCCGGTTACGTGCAGGAGGTTTCCGGCTTCCTGCCGATCCCGTTCATCTATCTGGGCGCCAAGCACATGGTGACCGGATACGACCACATCCTGTTCCTCTTCGGCGTGATCTTCTTCCTCTACAAAATGAAGGACATCGGCCTTTACGTCAGCCTGTTCGCCATCGGCCATTCGGTGACGATGCTGGCGGGCGTATGGTTCGGCATCAAGATAAACAGCTATGTCATCGACGCCATCATCGGCTTTTCGGTGGTCTACAAGGCGCTGGATAATCTTGGCGCGTTTCAGCGCTGGTTCGGGGTGCAGCCGGATACCCGCGCGGCCACGCTGATCTTCGGCCTGCTGCACGGCTTTGGCCTTGCGACCAAGATCCTGGATTACGACATCGCGCCAAATGGCCTGCTGGGCAACCTGATCGCCTTCAACATTGGGGTGGAACTAGGCCAGCTTCTGGCACTGTCGATCATCCTGATTGCCATGGGTTTCTGGCGCAGATCGCCCCGGTTCTGGGGCCAGGCTTATACCGCCAATGTCGTGATGATGTCGGCCGGTTTCCTTCTTGTCTTCTATCAACTGACGGGCCTCGCGCTCTCGTGAAAGGATCAACCATGCACAACGCACAAAGACCGAACCTTGACGATCTGCCGACTGCACGTCAGCTCTGGCGCTCTACCGCCATCGCGGCAGGGGCGGCGGCGCTGATCCTTGTCACTGTGGTCTGGCCCTCGCAATACGGGATCGACCCGACCGGCATCGGCGGCGTCCTTGGCCTGACCGAGATGGGCGAGATCAAGGCGCAGCTTGCCGAAGAGGCCGAGGCCGACCGTCTCATGATGGAAGGTCAGGTCGAGCCGCAATCGTCGTGGCAACCCGGCCTTCTGGATGTGATCTTCGGTGCCATTGTCGGCACGGCCTACGCACAGGAAGCCCCGGTGGAAGCACCGGTATGAAAAGACGAGATCACCTTTGCGCTGGACCCCGGT
>JANMGI010000163.1:0-3716 GCA_031374565.1 Paracoccaceae bacterium
CCTCGCTTTCGCGGCGCTGTTGATGGCCGGCCTTGACGGCATCAAGAACAAGATCGATCCGGGTCCGGCTTCGGACAAGGACCTCTATGATCTGCCGCCGGAAGAACTGGCCGAAATCCCGACCGTCTGCGGTTCGCTGCGGGAGGCTCTGGAAGAGCTGGAGAAGGACATGGACTTCCTGCTTGCGGGCGACGTCTTCGACCGCGACCAGCTGGAAGCCTACATGGCCCTCAAGTGGGAAGAAGTGTATGCCTACGAGCATACACCGCACCCGGTAGAGTATCAGATGTACTATTCTTGCTAAGGCGGTGGTGGGCAGATTGCCCACCCTACCTGACAGGACCAGAGAGGGCGCCTTCGGGCGCCCTTTTTCGTGCCTGTCCACGCGGGACAGATTTGCTAAGCCGTTGGAATTGCCGACTTAGGGTTGTGGGCACTAACCATTCCGAAAGCATGATCGCACCCGGTTGCGGGGCTGGCCGGGGCGGTCTACCCTGCGGCGGAACAAAAGGCGGGAGAGCCATGGCATTTGATCGGAAAAAGCCGGGCAAGGACCGACCGGACATCTGGTCTTCGGGCGGGCAGCGGCCTCCGTTCGACCTCCGGGCGCTGGGGCGGGCAAGCCTTTATCTCTCCCGCGAGGCGGCGGCCCCGATCCATGCCTGGGCGGCACGCACCGCTCGCCGGACCGCGATCAATGTGAAGAACGGCGCGGGCCGAATTCCGGCCGAGAAACTGGGCCGGGCGGCGCGCTATGTGCCTTCGCACTTGCGGGTGGCCGCCTGGATCAAGAACCTAGCCCTGACGCTGGCCCATGCCAGTGCAACCGCCGACCCGGACGTGCGGCGCGGCAATGCGCTGGTGACAGAGATCGAGCCGCATCTTTGGGACCTGACCACGTCGCAGCCGCTTGACGAAACCCCGACGCCCGACCCGGTTGCCCAAGTTCAGACTCAGCCGGTCGTCCTGCAAGAGCCGGTGGCGGAAGCGAGCGATCCCCTCGCTTCGATCCGGGGCGATCTGGGGGGCACGCCGGGGGCCAAAGCCGGGCCAACGGCGCGCGCCACCGGCGCGCCAGCAGACCCGCCTGCCCGGCCCGGCCCGGCCGCAGTGGCGGCAATGCAGGTCGGAGGGTCACTGATCGGCTGGGCGAGCATGATCCTGGGTCTGCCCTACGGTCTGGCCCGCGCCTTGTGGCTTTACGCCAGCGGCCGCGACCTGCGCGGGATCGGGGCCGAGGACTGACGTCCTGCGGCATCGGGGGTCAGGGCGGTAGTCAAATTGAGCGCTGACGCGCGAAGCCCTTTTGTCTCACCGCTTTGCGGGAAGACCGCAAAGCGGCTCATGACGGCTCCGCCGGGGATATTTGGGCCAGTATGAAAGCGCTGGGACAGTGCCTCAGGTCAGCGCGCCTTGCAGGAAGGCGAGGATTTCGGTCTTGACCGCCCCACTTTCAAACGCATCCCCGGCATGGCCAGCACCGGGCACCAGCCGGTAGTCGATGGCGGCCTTGGGGTCAGCGGCAAGCCACGCCTCGTACAGCCGTCTGGATTGCAGGTCGGCCACCATGGTATCGGCATCTCCGTGCCGGATGAGGAGCGGCGGCAGCGGTTCGGACATCCGGTCCAGCCGCGCAAGCGGGCTTGCCGCACGGGCGGCGGCGCGGTCTGTGCCGATGGCGAAGCCCATCAGGCGGCTTTCCGGGCTGGCCGCGTCATCCGCCGGACCACGCGACGGGGCGCGGCCCAAGGTCTTCAGATCTGCGTCCAGGGTCGAGAAATCCATCGGACCGTACAGGCTGACCACTCCCTTCGGGGCGAGGCCCACCTCGACCAGGCTAAGCGCGGTCGTCACCGCAAGATAGGCCCCCGCCCCCTGCCCCATCAGCACCATCCGCGACGGATCAAGACCCAGATTCGCACCGTTGCGTTGCAGGTGCACCACCGCCTCCAGCGCGTCATCTGCCGGGGCGGGCCATTTGGCACCGGGGGCAAGGCGGGTGTTGACCCGGACCACCGCAATCCCGGCCTCCAGCACCTCGGGCCAGACCGCGATGTCGGCCTTGTCGCCGGTGGCAAAATCGCCGCCGTGAAACTGCACCAGCACCGGGGCGGCCTGAAGCCCGCGCGGATACTGGATGTCCAGCCGCTGCGCCGGATCATCGCCGTAGCCAAGCTCGGTCCCGCCGGGGCTGCGCCAGCGCCAGAGTGCCACGCCCCCAGCCGCCGCCGCGACCCCGCCAAGGATCAGGGTCCGTCGGATCAGTCCGGTCATGGCAGGCTCCGTTGCAGGCGTTGGATGTCGGCGGTCAGACGGGCTTCGAACCGCACCAGCCGGGGCGGGTCGACCGCCTCGGCGCTGTGCAGGGCGCGCCAGGTGACACGGGCTTGCGGCGCGCAGGGTCTGACGATGGCAAGACGCAGGATGCGCTTCAGCGGCTGGCGCAGGACCAGCCAGTCGATCCAGCGCGGCGCCCCCATGGTGGTGACGGCCAGCACCTGACGCAACCCGTCCAGCCGTGGCAGCATCGGTCCAAGCCCCGGCGCATGGTCAAAGGCGGTGCCCGGCGTCCAGACCCGGTCGAACCAGCCCTTCAGGATCGCCGGGAAGCCGAACCACCAGGTCGGGAATACCAGGATCAGAACCTCGGCTGTGGCGAGTTCGGCCTTTTCACCGGCCAGCGTGGCGGGAAGCGTCGCATAGTAGCCGGCGCGTTCTTCGGCAGTCAGGCGCGGGTCGAACCCGCCTGCGTAAAGGTCGCGGCGATTGACCTGCCAGCCTTGTCTGCGGGCTTCGGCCTCGACCGTCGCGGCGAGGCGGGCGTTCAGGCTGTCGCCCAAAGGGTGCGCGAAGACCAGAAGGCAGCGGGTCAATGCATCGCCTCGCGCAGGGCGGCGTACTCTGCAGGCTCGATCTGGTTGGCGTCGACGATGATCGTGTGGATGGCGAAAAGCACCGCCTGCGTCCGGGGCAACCGCAGCAGCGTCTGCCGTTCGCAGCGGACGTAGGATTTGCCGGACGGTTGACGCCGCCAGTCGCCTTCCACCCTTGGATGATGCAGCATGAAGTCGTCATAGGTGAAGAAGTTCATCCGCCAGAGCGGCTGTTCCGGCCTTATCGCAGAGAGGAGGCGGTGGACACGGGAGGCGAGCGCTTCGTCATAGATCTCGACCGGCTGGTGGATGCCGGTCATCGGGCGGCCGATCTTCTGGGCAAGGGTCCAACTGGCCGGGAAACACAGGACTGCGGCTGTCAGGTCGAATTCCGCGCCGTTCGATTGCATCAGGCAAAGGTCCTGCTGCACAAGACGCCCAAGGGTAAGAAGCGGCTGGGATGCGTTCAGGACGACGGTGACCCCATCAGGGCGCGTGACCTGGGTGGCGGACACGGCAAAGCCCGGCTCGGCTTTCAGCCAGTCCAGCACTGTGGCGTAAAGCTCATCGGCCGCAGCAGTCGCTTGCGGCAGCGTGGCGTGGACAACCTCCGGCTGCCCCGCGATCAGCCGATCGCGCAGCGCCATCTGGCCAGCGTAAGCCTCATCGACCCTCAGCCAGTCGCGGCCCTCCACGGGCTGCATGCCGGGCAGCCGCCGTGTCGCCGGGCTGGCCCAGGGGTGAAGCGGCAGGCGGTCCTGCAGGATCGGCGCGTCTTGCATCGGGTTGACCATGGCGGTCTTTGACCATGTCGCCTTGGCGGCTGCAACCAACACATTTGCG
>JANMGI010000178.1:0-2744 GCA_031374565.1 Paracoccaceae bacterium
ATTTCTACCGCCACCGTCATCGTCGTCGTGGTTGTTCCGGCTGCATTTGTGGTCGAACGCCTGATCTCGGAAGCTGCGTTCGGCATCCAGTCGCTTCAGGTTAGGGTCGAGAACGGCGACCTGCAAAAGCTGCTCGACAGCCATCCGACCCTTGCACCGCTAGGGGATTGGATCGACCGGCAATTCGACCTGCCGTCGATGATGGCGTCCATTGCGACATGGCTCAGCAACATCGGGGCCATCTTCGTCAAAGGGTCGGTGCTTCAGGCGGTCGAGGTGTTGATCACCTTCTACCTGCTGTTCTACATCCTGCGCGACAGGGTGGCGGCCAAGTCCGTGATCAAGGCCTGGCTGCCGCTGACATCGCCCGAAACCGAACAGGTGTTCCGCCGGGTTGGCGAAACAGTTCACGCGACGGTCTACGGCACCCTTGCCGTCGCCGCAGTTCAGGGCACCTTGGGCGGCCTGATGTTCTGGGCGCTCGGTCTTCCCACACCACTGCTTTGGGGGCTTGTGATGGGACTTCTGTCTATCGTGCCCGTCCTTGGCGCCTTCATCATCTGGATACCGGCGGCTCTCTTGCTCCTGCTGGATGGAAGCTGGGTGCGTGCGCTTATTCTTGCCGCATGGGGCGGGGTAGTGGTTGGCGGCATCGACAATGTTCTCCGACCAATGTTCGTCGGCAACCGTCTGCGCTTGCATACCATTCCCGCATTCATTTCCATCGTGGGCGGACTTGTGCTGTTTGGCGCGCCGGGCTTCATCCTCGGTCCGTTGACTGCGACGATGACGATGTTGGCGGTGCAGTTCTGGAAACGACCCGAAGCTGCTGATATGACTCCCGACCGGGAATTGAAGTGAAGCCGCAACACCCGACACATGGCCCGGACGTGGAACTCGGTCTGATGCGCCCGGATGAAAGCGCACTTCATTGGGACTCGCGCGCGAACTGCGCGTTCGCCATGGCTCTTGAACCAATGGCGATCCACGGCTCACCCTTTTTTAGGATATCGCGCTCCTCAGTCACTCGCGCCAGCTCGAGCATCAGCCGTCGGTTCGCGGCTTCGTTGTCAATGCCGCGCGCCTTCGGCGAAGGCTCCGCGAACAGCCTGAGCCATTTGTACAGCGAGTGCGAACTCACCCACAGGCGTCGCGAAACTTCCGGAACCGGATACCCACGCACCGTGATCTGCTGCACTGCATCCCGCCTGAACTCGTCGCCGTAGTTGCTTATCCCCATCTCCGCCTCCTAACCTCAAAGTTAGGCGGCAAAGCGTCTACAAATCTAGCGGCACCTCAACCTACGAGTTCAGAAAGACTCGAAAGTCGACTCCCAGTCCTTCTTGGTGGCAGGGCCGTGTGCTAACCGCGCGATACTTCACTTTGCATACTGAAGCCAACTTTCATTTTGACGGCATTCTTCAGTTTGATGCGTAAGTGGCTTGGGGTGACTTCAGTTTGCAGTTTATCGGTGAGAGTATCTACGGGCACGGCTCCAGCAAACTCTTCAAACTGCAAATGCCGTCACTTAGGCGGGAAAAGTCCACAACACCTACCGGCCTTCCAGAAATGCCACGCAATCCGACATCATGACACGACGCGTCTCGACCATGTCGCCCCGCCTGTATGCTGCCTCCACTGTGTCGCTGATGCGGTGCGCGCAGGCGACCTCCGCCATTTCGCCAGGGTATCCGGTTGCGGCACCGACAACCAAAGATTCCGCCGCAGAGAGACGCGACCAAGCGCAGAGTTTTTGGTGGGTTTATGGGGGGTCAGTGAGTGTCGGCGAAAAAAATGATCTCACTTGAGGATACTGCGTAGAAAGTTGGAGGCGGGTATCGGAATCGAACCGATCTTCACGGATTTGCAATCCGGTGCGTAACCTCTCCGCCAACCCGCCGCGAAGGTGGGGTTCAGATAGCGGATGGAGGGGGCCGCCGCAAGGGCTTCCGGTCGGGGGGCGGTGCAAGGCTTGACTTGGCCCCTTGGCCCGCTGATTGTCTGCCGCACTTTGGCAGGGGCAACGGGGACCGCGTGCGAAACATCCTGATCACCGGCTCTGCGGGCTTCATCGGCTTTCACCTTGCGCGCCACCTTCTGGCCGCTGGCCACCGGGTGCACGGCTTTGACGGGATGACCAACTACTATGACGTGACGCTGAAGGAAAAGCGTCACGCAATCCTGCTGCAATCCCCCGGCTTCACGGCGACAAAGGCGATGCTCGAGGACGTGGCGACGCTTACCCGCGTGGCCGATGACTTCGCCCCCGACGTGATCATCCACCTCGCCGCCCAGGCCGGGGTGCGCTACAGCCTGACCAACCCACGCTCTTACGTCGAGACCAATTTCACCGGCAGTTTCAACGTGTTGGAGCTGGCAAAGCGGCTTGAGGTCAAACACCTCCTGATCGCCTCGACCTCATCGGTCTACGGCGCGAACCCCGACATGCCGTTTCATGAAACCGACCGGACCGATCATCCCCTCACCGTCTATGCCGCGACGAAGAAGGCGGTCGAGGGGCTGTCGCATTCCTACGCCCATCTTTGGGGTCTGCCGGTCACGCTGTTTCGATTCTTCACGGTCTACGGCGCGTGGGGACGCCCCGATCTGGCCTATTTCAAGTTCGCAAAGGCGATCCTGGAAGGCGATCCCATCGACGTCTACAACCACGGCGAGCTCTGGCGCGATTTCACCGCAGTCGAGGACCTCGTCGAAGGCGTCAGCCGCCTGATCCCGCTTTCCCC
>JANMGI010000207.1:0-13855 GCA_031374565.1 Paracoccaceae bacterium
TCACCCGTGTTTCAGGAAGAACCGGATCATCTCGGCGCTGGCGTCCGGGCCTTGGACGTCGGTGTAACTGCCATCGGGTGACCCTCCCGACCAGGCATGGCCCAGACCTTCGATCTCCCAATGCTCGACCAAGGCGACACCGGCGCTGTCTGTCGTCACGGTTCGGGTAAACTTGCGGCCGCCCGTCTGACCCCGATCTTCGGACTGGAGCGTCTGGAAGGGTCCGGCCTCCAGCGTTTGCTTCACGATTTCTTCGCCATTGTGGGGATGAACCGTGCTGTCTGCCAACCCGTGCAGCACGATCGCCCGCGAAGCTGCGCTTCGTCTCCCAGATGCACGCGGCATCGGATTACCAGACATTGCTGCAAAGGCGGAGGGCACGTCTTTTGCTGACCCAACCGGCAATCCGGAATGCACGCCGATCGCGGAAAAGACCTCGGGATAGGTTTCGCCCAGGATCGCCGCCATCGCCCCACCGGCTGAAAGACCAGCCACGAAGACTTTGCCCAACGGAATGTCGTGTCGCGCTGCGACGCCCTGGGCAAGGCCAGCAAGGATGGCGGGTTCGCCACGGTCGCGCATCTGGTCGCCGCGCCGGAACCAATTCCAGCAGGATTGGGCGTTTTCCCCGCGCGACTGGTGTGGATAGACGATGACCAGCCGGTGGGCTTCCGCAAGCGCGTTCATCTGGCTTCCAGTCGCGAAGTCTTCGGGGGTCTGCGTGCATCCGTGCAGCATCACGATCAGGCCCTGAAGGCCTTCGGGTGCGGTGGCTGGAACGTAGGCCAGATAGCTCCGCTGGCCCTGCGCGCAGGAGTAATGTTCTGCGGTGAATGAGGCCCCGTCCGGCAGCGCCGCGGTCGACCGGGCGGTCACGCCGCCTGCCATCGGCCTGGGCCGGGGGACCCCCGACCGCAAGTTGCCCGCGGGCCTGGCACCGCCGCTGCCTTCCGGCTGCGCGGCAAGGCCGTGCTGGGCAAGCGTGCGCTGCACCAGATCGTTGGCAAAGGCGGTGGCGGACTTTGCACACGCCCGAGTTGCCGTCGTGCCGAATGCACGCGGAATGAACATCTTCATCTTGGTTTCCCTTGGGGTTCTACCGAATGCGATCGGCCAGGATTTTCTTCACCTCGGCGGAGGCCTGCAGGCCGCCGAGGACAGTGAGGGACGCGATGGTCGCAAGGGCCAGATCGGGGGGCACATCATTTGCGATGCGAACCAGTCCGACCATACGTATATGCATCATCTCGCCGGCCGTCCGCAGCGCCTCAAGTTCAGCGCGGCTATAGTCGCGCAGGCCCAGAGCAAGGGTCTGGCGCTGGATCGTGCTGCTGACGACTTCGTCATGGAGATCCAACTGCTTGCGTATTGCAGACCGAATGAAATCGGTGCGATTCGCGTAGAAGCCCTCCTGCACCAGAAGTTCGATCCGCCCGAGGTCCACATAACCAAGGTTGATCGTAAGCTTCTCGCTGTCAGGCTGCGGCGCGCGCAACGATGTCACGTTTTCCATGTATACCATCTCCTTGGATGGTATATGGATGTATTTTCGCAAACGACAAGAGCCCGCTTGACCCATTGGGGGTTAGAAGGCCCATGTGGCAATGTTTGCAGTCATATGGGGGGATCTGGGTGCGCCGCCGACTGAACTCTCGGCAGCGCCGCAAGCCCCTCGCTTCACTCGAGATCGCGCGTGTCGTCCAATAGCGCGACCAATTCGTCCCGCATGGCAGACATATCGACGGCGTCTTGTGGCGGCAGATCATGTTCCAGCACGGTGTCGAACGCATCCAGGACATGGTCCTCGCCGTTTCTGATACTGCTCATGACGTCTGCATCGATCTCGTCGAAGAACGCGCGGAGACCAACCACCGTTTCATTGATGGTCCCCATCAGAGACCCATCAGCATCGACATTCAGTCCCCTCGCCGACAGCTTGCTGGCAAGGGCAGAGGCCTGCCGCGCGTGCAGGTCGTGAAACTGTTGGGCAACCGGGCGAAACTCGGGCTCGGCCTTTTCGACCATCTTCACATACCCCTTCAGCGCATCGACCGTTTTCAGGTGCAAGGCGACAAGGGCTTCGTTGCTTCCGTCCGCTGCGGCGTTTGAGTCATTTGATGATGTGGCAAGCATATTGGCGGCTATTTGAGGGGTCAGCATGGTTCTCTCCTTCAGATCCAGTCTTTTCAGCTGCCAGACAAACGCTACGCGCCCGGTTCAGTTCCTTTTGGGCGTCGCCCGAGAGTTGATCTTATCCCACTGACCGGCCACGAGGGGGCTTCGACTTCCCCGACTTCTACGCTGACATTCAAGTCAAGACAGATGGCGCAATCGCTTTCGAAGCTGCCCCAGATCGGAGAAGTCTGCGAAGGTTTGCGGGTTGTAGCCACACGGATCAGTGCACTTCCGGCCGTGATCCGTTTGGTCGGATCGAACTCGATCCAGCCCTCGTCGGGAACGAAGGCGTCGGCCCTGGCATGGGTCGAACCACCACCCTGCAAGCCCAAGTCCCTTGGGCTGTCGTTCAGGTACGAAAGACGTCAGCATCGAAAAGGTCATACAGCAACGTTGGGATGCCGTTGAACGGCGGCTGTTCACTCAGAGCCCCATGCACTCCACTCGTGAAGCTGCTTTTCCGCGTCGCTTCAACCGGGTAAAAGACTTAGCGGGTGTCTATCAACTGACAGCGCCGAAGACTGTAGATGCCTGGGATGCATTCCAGCTTAAGGCTCATCGTCTGTCCCAGATGCATTTTCCCAGAGCTGGCAGCAGCGTGAGGCCACCGCCCAAGCCGACGACCAAAATCCAGTCTGTTCCACCCTCTGCCATTCCCGCTCCCATGGCGGCCAAAGCGAAGGAGACCGGCACGACACCCATGAACGTCGCAATGGCAAAGCGACCTAACGACACACAGGTCAGACCAGCCGCGTAGCTAATGGCATCGAACGAGATGAATGGCACCAGCCGAGATGCGAAGACAATCAGCATCAGGCTGTTCTGCGACCTTGGCGCAGTGATATAGGCCAGCACCGGGTTGGAAGACCTGCGCACAACGTCAAAGCCAAGATACCTTGCTATGGCGAAGGCCGCTATGGCACCCAGAACGGCACCGGTCACGACAAGGCAACCGCCCGCCAGCGTTCCATAAAGAGCGCCCGCGGCTACCGCGATAGGGCCGCTCGGGATCGGGCTTGCAACAATCGCAAGTACCATCAAACCGATCAGGACCAAGGGTCCGGCCATCCCCAGATTTTCGACTGTGCTGCGCACCCAAGCCTCGCTTATCATCAGTTGGTCGGAGCTAAGAAGGGCAGGCAGGGTCAGTCCAGCGACAACTGCCAAAGCCAGCGCTACGGCAATGATTGTACGTCTTGACAGAAAGCGATGTTCCTCCAGTCCGGGAAGCCTGCCCACACCCATCATTTCGCTCCTGCGGTCAGCAGCAGGGTGTTCGGTCCCACCCATCCCTGGGCGGTCTGATACACGTCCAGTTGCGTTGCCATGTCAGCCCAGGCCGCCGCGCGGGCAGCGTCATCCAGTGGGGCGAGGATCTGAAGGATGGGCCCGGCGGAGTCCTGAACGAAAGACAGATAGTCTGCCGCCACAGGCAGCCGGAATGGCACCTCCATTCGTGTGGTGGCGACCGAATTGAACCCTGCCTGCCGCATCAGATCGTCGATCATACCGGGTTTGCCAAGGCTCATCAGGCCACCCGGCTGAAACGGATCGCTGGGCGGCAAACCCGCGTGGCGCAGCGCGGTCGTCATCAGTACGCGCAGGCAGGGGTTCACGTCCGGTCCGGCAAAGACCATGCTGCAGAACCGGCCCCCAGTTTTCAGAACGCGGTGGATTTCCCTCAGGCCAGCCGAAGGATCGGGCAAGAACATCAGCCCCAGACGACAAACGGCAGCATCGAAGCTTGCATCGGGCAACCCAAGGTTTGCTGCATCGGCAGTGTGGGTGCGGACATGGGATAGCCCGGCCCGGACCGCGTTGGAGTGAGCAAAGGTAAGGATGACTTGAGAGATATCGCTGGCAACCACCGAGCCCCCGGCACCGACCCGACGTGCTATGTCCAGCGTCTGATCGCCCGCTCCGGCAGCCACGTCCAGCACGGTTTGCCCGTCACGAACTCCGGCCAACTCCAACATCGCGTCGGTCGGTACCCTTAGCCAGGTCCGGATTTTCGGCGCATGTCTGTTCCAACCTTCCGCCGCTGCATTCCACTGCCGTTTCGTCGCCTCGCCCGGCTTGCTTGTCTGGATCGTTTGTTCGGTCATGATGTAGACGCCTCTGCGCAAGTGCGTGCAGCCCGTGAGCGCCGGTCTTGGCCGCTACGCTGTGGTTTCTGCTTTGGGTGAACCGGTGGAATTTCGAGCAGGCGTCGATGCCTGAAGCGTGAATTGAAGCTTAGGCTTGTTTTTCGCACCCCGAAAGCCGCAGATTTGCAGAAGGGGCCCGCAGATCTGCGGGGCCAGGCTGGAGGGTGCGATGTTCGACTGGAACGACCTGCGATACTTTCTGGCGGTTGCGTCAGAGGGCAGCACTCTTGCCGCGGCAAAGACGTTGGGTGTGAATCAATCCACAGTGCAGCGGCGGCTTGCCGACCTTGAAGCGCACCTCGGACAGAGGTTGGTCGAACGGCTGCCGTCGGGCTACAGGCTGACCGATCTGGGGGTCGCAATCCTGCCCCATGCCGAACGCGTGGCGACTGTGGCATTGGAGTTCGAGCAGGCGCTGCGCGATTTGGGTCGCGCACATGGCGGTATCATCCGCCTGACCTGCCCAGAACCAATCGCCTTCCGCCTGACGAAATCGGGGTTTCTAGACCGCTTTCATGGGAAACATCCGGCGTTCCAGGTCGAGTTCGTTCTGAGCGACCAGTATGTCGATCTGGCCAAGGGCGAGGCGGATGTAGCCCTGCGTTCTGGCGATACCGACGACAGCGTTCTGGTCGGCCGCAAAATTGCGGACTCGCTCTGGGCCATCTATGCAAGTCGTCAGTACGTTGATCGACATGGCGCACCGGCGAGCATTGCAGAGATCGGTCGCCACCCGCTGGTCGCGTTCGAGGAAAGCATGAGCAAGCACCGCACCGTTTCCTGGCTTAAGGAGGTGGCGCCTGGTGCGACATACGCCGCACGCAGCACAAGCGTATTGGGACTGATCTCTGCGGCCAAGGCCGGCGTCGGCGTCGCACCACTCCCGATGTCGCTGGGCGATGCCGAACTCGATCTCGTGCGCCTGCTCGGACCCGTCCCCGAACTTACGCGCGCATGGCGCATCCTGACCCATCCTGACCAGCGCCACAGCGCGCGGATCACTGCATTCTTCGAATTTGTCCTGCAAGAAACCGATGTGCTTCGTCCGATCCTGACGGGGTGAGACAGTGGCGCCCAAGGTTTAGCGAAAGATGAGATGTTTCAAGCACACTGGCGACCGGGCGGCAGCAACTGCCGGAAGGCGAACGTCAGCTTTGAGGGTGCGGTTAAGCTCGTCGCAACTTAGCACTCAGGAATCTCCATTGGTAAGAACATAAGTAGAACTTGTGAGAACGCTCAACCTTGATCAAAAGTTTGCTGTCCTGTCGGATGCAGCAAAGCATGACGCCCCTTGCGCGTCGTCCGGCGGCGAGCGTCGCAGATCTTCAGATGGTGTTGTCAGAATAACTTCACTTAAGACGCGCAGGGCGCGTGGCTAGCCTCGCCGGATGACCAAACGCTCCCCGTTTCACTAGTTCAAGACGGGCCCTGAGATCGTCCGCCTGGCGGTGATGCTCTACATCCGGTTCCCGCTGTCGCTTCGAAACGTCGAGGACTTCCTCCACGAGCGTGGTATCGAGATCAGCCACGAGACCATTCGTTAGTGGTGGTAAAGGTTTGGCCCGATGTTCGCTGCTGAGATCAGGGGCAAGCGGGTCGGGGCGATGCATGTCCGTCGTCACGGGCAATTGCGCCTGGACGAGGTCTACGTGAAGATCAAGGGTAACGCACTATCTCTGGCGCGCGGTCGATCACAAGGGCGAGGTGCTGGAGAGCGGGAGGCCAGATCCAAATCAGTGAGGAAGACTTCGGACGACATCATGATGCAAACGTCGGCTGATTGCAGATGCCCGCAACATGCCGAAACGCCATCCATCGTGCCCAAAGTTCAGCGCGATGAATTTGCGCAGCGCTTGTACGCTACCCGGGGAAGTGCCTCTGCAGAGAAACTGGAACCGGTTCACCTCAAGCGGTCCAAGCTCTACGTCAACTCTTGGCATTCCCCAACTACCACGCATCAAAAACTGTGCGACACCGTACCATGCCTTGCAACGGGATGAGACACTCCCGTCGGCAAATCGTTGGCTTCTATTGGAGGTTATGCGCTTCGATACGAACAACCGCAACTGATCGCGGGACCAAAATGGCAGACCAATTGTCCGCCATACCTCCTTGATAAACCAAGATTTCCGCGGCTGCCGACAGTGAGAAGCCTAGCCCGTTCGGTCCAGTCCATTGTGATGCCGTCCCGCAGGAGTTGGGCTACGGACAGGACCTTGGGTCCTTGACCGCGCATGGGACGCAAGGGCAACGGGCGCTCCCCGGTTGCCGAGCTTCGGGCCGTCGCCCTACCGATGCAGGACCTCTGACAACAGGGGGTTGGGGAAGCGGCGCGTCTGGGTGACGGCGAAAAAGGTCTCCGTGATCCCGTCCAGCTTGGCGGCCTCGACCAATGCGCCGGACGACAGCTCGTCCCGCACCACGATCGGCGGGATGATGGCAAGGCCCGCATCGGCCCGTGCCAGCAGGCGGATCATGGCCATGTCGTCCACTTCGGCGGCGAACGTCGGCGTCACCTCCAGCCGGGCGGCAAGCGCGTCGAAGCCTGCGCGAAGGGCGGTTTCGCGGGTGGGGGCGATCAGCGGCTCGGTCGCAAGGAGGTCGCGCAGCGGGCGGGGCGCCGGGCCAAGACGGGCAGGTGTGCCGATCAGTCCGACGGGTTGATCGTCGATGCGGTCGACAAGCCAGGGACTTGCGGCATCACGGGCCGGGGCAAGGTTGGTCAACACCACGTCAAGTGCGAGGCCGCCCAGCCCACGCAGCAATTCGTCCTGCGAGCCCGACCGCAGGATCACCTCGACATCCGGCTGCCCGATCAGCGGCGCAAGGAACTGCATCTGAAAGTTCCGCGACAGCGTGGCCAGTGCCCCGACCCGCAGGGCCCTGCGCACCCGCCCCGCGTCGCGCAGGGTGGCGCTGAGGTCGTCAGCGGTGCGAAAGATCGCGTCGGCATGATCCAGCGAAATGCGCCCCGCTTCGGTCAGCACAAGGCCGCGCCCGCGCCGTTCGAACAGGTTCTGACCCAGCGAGGCTTCAAGCGCGCGCAATTGGGTCGAAAGCGCAGACTGTGACAAGTTCAACCCGCGTGCAGCACCCGTCAGCGTGCCGTCGGTGGCCACGGCCCGGAACAAACGCAAGTGGTGCAGGTTCAACTGGGCCATTGTTCCATCAGACAGAACGTTTCCTCGCAATATATATAATTTTATAAAGTCTCGGCAAGCGGCAGATTGCGGCGGATGATCCCAACCCCAGAGAATGCCATGACACCCTTTCCGCTGATTGCCCTGTCCCCGTTGCTGCTGCTGGCTGCTGCCCTTGCCTTTGCCGTTTGCCCCGGTCGTCGTCCCGGTCGCCTTCTGGGTCTTGCCGAGGCGGCCACCTTGGCGGCCCTTGCGCTTGGCCTTGCCGGTCTTGCCCAGCTTTGGGCCACCGGGCCGCAGGTCCTGCACCTTGGAGGCGTCGGGCTGTTGCGGCTTGATCCGATCAGCCTGACCATGGCCCTGCTGGTGGCTTTTGTCGGTTGGGTCGTCATCCGCTACGCGCGCCGCTATCTTGATGGCGAGGCACGCGAGGGGGCGTTTCATGGCCTGACACTCGCGGCCATCGGGGCGGTTCTGGTGCTGGTGCAGGCCGCAAGCCTGCCGGTGCTGGTGGCGGGGTTCATCGCCACCGGGCTGATCATGCGGCAGCTTCTTCTGTTCTATCCTGACCGAGCCGAAGCGCGGCGGGCGGCAGCCAAGTTCACCCTCGTCTGGGGGGCGGCCGACGCGGCGCTTGTCCTTGCATCCGTCCTTTTGTGGGCAAGTCTTGGCACAGTCGAGATCGCGCGCCTGGTCGACACGGATCACCTTCCGGCAATGGCGCAGACAGCGATCGGCTTTCTGGTCCTCGCAGCTGCGCTGAAGACTGCGGCCTTCCCGCTTCACGGCTGGCTGACCGAGGTGATGGAGGCCCCCACGCCTGTGTCAGCCTTGCTTCACGCAGGCATCATCAACGCGGGCGGCGTCCTCTTGATCACGCTTGCGGGAGTGGTGCAGCAAAGCCCCGGCGCGATGGCCGCACTTGTGATCATCGGCGGCTTCACGGCTTTGTTCGGCGCGTTGGTGATGCTGACTCAGAGCGCGGTCAAAACGGCGCTGGCCTGGTCCACCGTGTCGCAGATGGGGTTCATGCTCTTGCAATGCGGGCTTGGCCTATGGGCGCTTGCGCTGCTGCACATCATCGCCCATTCGCTGTACAAGGCGCATGCATTCCTGTCCTCGGGCGGGGCGGTGCAGGCGGTGAATGCCATCCGCAAGCCCGGTCCGGTTGCAGTGCCCAACCTTGGCGCCGTGCTGCGGTCCTTTGGCCTCGCGTTGATCATCTATGCGGCTGTCGCGACCGCCTTCACCCTGACATTGGGCGAGAAGTCGCCGCAAGCCTTGGCGCTGGGGGCGATGCTGATCTTCGGCGTGTCCTACCTGATCGCACAGGGCCTGGCCGATGCCGCGCCCCGGGCACTGACCCAACGGACAGTGGCGGCCTCGTTTGCCACGGCGCTGGCATACTTCGCCTTCCAGGTGATCGCCCAAGCGATCTGGGGCCCGTCGTTGCCCACCGCAGTGGTTGCCGGACCGCTGGAATGGGCGCTGATCCTGCTGGCCGTGCTGTCCTTCGGCCTTGTGGCCTTTGCGCAGGCACTCTTCCCGCTTTGGGCGCATCACCCTGCCACCGCCGGGCTGCGGGTGCATCTGGCGAACGGCCTGTATCTCAACGCGCTACTTGACCGCGCCATCGGCGGCTTCCGGTCCGATGCGACACCCGCCGACACATCCCCCGCGACTTTCCCCACAAAATCCTGATCTGAAAGAGATATCATGTTCGACCTGACCCCGCAGATCGCTCACTCTGTCGCAGCACAAACCCTTGCTTTCGCGAATGCCGCCGCACGCGCCATTCCGCCTGCCTTTCCCCTGGACGCAACCGTCGCGGTGAACCCTTTCCTTGGCCAGACCGGCGAGGATCTGGCCACGGCTTCGGCAAGGCTGGCGCGGGTCGCGGGCATCGCCCTGACGCAGCCTCGGTCTACGTTTGCCGCGAAAGTGACAGCTGGCGAGATCACCGATGACGACCTTGCCTTTGCGCTCATCACCTCAACCTCGCCCGTGAAGCCGCGCGATCTGGCGGCGCTCAAGGCGCAGCTGCACAGGCCAGCACTCATGCAGCAGCCGTTGCCCACGGTTGCCACGATGGCAGCGAAGGCCACCGGGACCGACTGGCCCACGATCATCGACCGCAGTGTCGGCCTTTGGGCGGCCGGGTATTTTGATCGGGGTCAGGCGCTGTGGATGCCAAGACCGGGGCAGGGCGCCTTTGCCGCGTGGCGGGAATGGGCGACGCACGACCTGACGCCCGAGATCGCAGGCCTGACCGGATTTTCCGCCCATGTCGCGCAAGCGCCGGACACATCCGACCGCGCCATCCCGCGCGCAGCGACGCGGCTTGGACTGACGGGGGCGGCGGCTGAAACCGCCTTTCACCGGATGCTCTTCGACCTTGGCGGCTGGGCGCAGCATGCGCGCTGGCTGTTGTGGCAGGCGGAACTGACGGGCGGCAACGATGCCACGCTGACCGACCTCCTTGCGATCCGGCTGGTCTGGGAGGAAGCGCTTCTGGCCCACTGCCCGGCGATTGCAACGGACTGGCAGGCGGTTGTCGCCGCCCATGCCGCCCCCCTGGTGCCGTCGCCCGACCAGTCGCTGGACGCGATCCTGCAAGATGCCGCTGAACATGCACACCAGCGGCGGCTGGCAACCCTGCTGGGAAGGCCCGCAGCGGCCAAGGGTCGGCCAGCAGTGCAGGCGGCCTTCTGCATCGACGTGCGCTCTGAAGTCTTCCGCCGCGCCTTCGAGGCGCAGGATGACGGCGTGGAGACGCTGGGGTTCGCCGGATTTTTCGGCTTGCCCGTCGCGCACAAACCCGCAGGGACAGACGAGACGCAGGCGCATCTGCCGGTCCTTCTGGTGCCTGCGCTGACCTCGACCAGCCATGCCGACGCCGAGACCGAGGCGCGGTTGCGCATCACCACCCGCGCAAGGCGCGCCTGGGGGCGTTTCCGGCAGGCGGCGGTGTCTTCCTTCGCGTTCGTCGAGGCGGCGGGGCCGGTCTACGGGGCAAAACTTGTCACGGATTCACTGGGCCTTGGCCCGCAGCGCGCGCTGCCAGAGCCCGCTCCGCGGATCGAAGGCGGCCTTGGCGCCGACCAGAAGGCACAGACCGCCGCTGCCGTGCTGCGCGCGATGAGCCTGACGACAAGCCACGCGCCGGTCATACTGCTGGTGGGCCACGGAGCGCAGGTGAGCAACAACCCGCATCACTGTGCCTATCAATGTGGCGCTTGCGCCGGACAGACGGGCGAAGTCTCGGCCCGGCTCTTGGCGGCGCTGTTGAATGACCCCGAGGCGCGGGCCGGCCTCCCGGCGCTGGGGCTTGCGCTGCCCGAGGACACGGTCTTTGTCGCAGGGTTGCACGACACGGTGACAGACGTGGTGACCCTTTACCGTGACACGCCCGCCCCGGCCCATGTCGAGGGTCTGCGGCGCATCGAGGGCTGGCTGAAGGCGGCAGGGCAGCAGGCACGGGCAGAACGGGCGCTGCGTTTGCCTGGATCGTCGGCGGAGACACTGCCGCGCCGCGGTGCCGACTGGGCCGAGGTGCGGCCCGAATGGGGGCTGGCGGGATGCGCCGCGTTCATCGCCGCTCCGCGCAGTGTGACGGCGGGGCGTGATCTGGCGGGCCGGGCATTTCTGCACAGCTATGACTGGCAGGCGGACAAGGGCTTTGCCACGCTTGAACTGATCCTGACCGCTCCGGTCGTGGTGGCCAGCTGGATCAGCCTGCAATACTACGGCTCGACTGTGGCACCGACGACTTATGGCGGCGGCAACAAGCTGATCCACAACGTGGTGGGCGGGATCGGCGTCGTCGAAGGCAACGGCGGCACCTTGCGGGCGGGTCTGCCTTGGCAAGCGTTGCACGACGGCACGCGGCTGGCGCACGACCCCTTGCGCCTGACAGTGATGGTCGAGGCACCGACCGGGGCGATCACCGACATCCTTGCCCGGCATGACGGGGTGCGGGCGCTGTTTGACAACGGATGGCTGCATCTTCTGGCGCTTGAAGATGGCCGGATCGCCGCCCGCTACCGCCCCGGCCTGATATGGGAGGTCACATCACGCACGGCGGCACGCGCAGCATGATCCGACGGAACCGGGTTCCCGTCCGGAACCCGGGCCACAGCTTCACGCGCGATAAGGCCCGGATCAACAGCTTTGCGGAAATCGACCAACGTCTGCATGCCCGCGTTGTTGATGACGGTATCAAGCCCCGGCCACCGCGTTTTCACGCGTTCTGCAAGGGAGTGAATTTGGGCAGCGTCGCCCATGTCAACCACTTCAACCATCATTCCGGGATGGCGGGCGGCCACCGCCTCTAGCCGGTCTCGTGTCTGCCCGGCAATGATCACCTGCGCGCCTTTCGCGTGAAGGGCGGAGCCCAGTCCCGCGCAGATCGAGCGGCTGACCAAAGTCCTGCAAGGGCGCGCGGGCAGGGCGCTTGCAGAAATGCTCGGCAGTGCCCGCACCGATGCCGATCTGGGCGCAGCCTTGGGCGAACGCTGGCTTGCGCCCCGCCGGGCCTGGGGCAGGGTGCGGATGGCTCAGACAGAACGGCCGGGCGACCTTCGCGCGGGCACCGACCCGGAAGCCGCCCTTGGTATCCTTTACGGCCCACTCTACGCGCCGCTTCTCTTTGGTGGCACGGTTCCAGGCCTTCCCGCCGTCCGTGCGCACCTTGGTATTGCCTGCCGGGGATTTTGCACCTGAGAGCCCCCGACTGCCAGGCCAGCGAAATCCAGTTCTGCGGTGCCTCTGTCAGCTGCGCCTCTCTCCGGCACCGCCGACACCCGCCGTGTGGCAGGTCGCCGACAGCGACAAGGAACGCAAAGCCACCGGCGCACGGACCTTCACGCGTCCTGTCCACCGGATGCTCATCGAGGCTGCCAAACTGATGGTGCGCAAGACAAATTGCTTGCTCGATCCGGGAAATCAGGCAAGGGTCCCGCGAAAGACAGGTGTGCAGCCAACAGGTCGGATCGGTTGCCAAGACAGGATGATGGACCATGGCTGACCGGCCTTCCGACATGCGACACAAGGGCTGACCCTGATGCCCGCGCCTGAGGCCAAGGCGGACCTACCTGCAGGGCTGGTCACTGCCGCCGAGGCTGCGGCACGGACCTGGGATGTCATCGTCATCGGCACCGGCATGGGCGGCGGCCTGACCGGGCGGCGGTTGGCCGAGCACGGGCTTTCGGTGCTTTTCGTCGAGAAGGGGCCGCTTGGGCATCGCAGCGAAGGCCAGGTCCTGAACGACGATCTGCATGATCACGTGGCCCGGCAGTCGCGCGGTTATTGGCCGACGATGATCGAGGCGCGGGTCGATGGCGAAGCCCCGCAGCGCTTCTTCGGACCCTTGGGCAGCGGTGTCGGAGGGTCCTCGGTCTTTTACGCAGCCGCTGCCGAACGCCCCGAACGCCACGATCTGGAAACTGTTGTCGGGATGCCCCATCCCGCCGGTGGCTGGCCTGTCGGCTACGATGCGCTCCGCCCCTATTACGAACAGGCCGAAGTGATCCTGTCGGTCCGGGGCGAAGCGGACCCCTTGTCGGACTTACCCGCTCCGGCGTTGACCGCCCCCTCGTTGACCGATGCGGAAGCTTGCCTTTTCCGTGACTTGCAAGCGGCGGGCCTGCATCCCTACCGCGCGCATGAGGCTTTGCGTCGCTTGCCGGGCTGCACTGATTGTCTGGGGCGAAAATGCCCGATTCCGTGCAAGATGGATGGCCGATCCGCCGGGGTCGAACCGGCGCTGGAAACGGGACACGCGGCACTGCTGCCCGATTGCACGGTCGAAGAGCTCATCGAAAGCGGCGGGCGCATCACCGCGTTGCGGGTGCAGGCCGCCGGGCAAGAGCATCGGCTGCGGGCTGGCATCGTGGTCTTGGCAGGCGGGGCGCTGCATTCGCCGGGGCTCCTTCTGCGATCGACCGCCATTGGTCCTGCGGGCTGCGCCAATTCCAGCGGGCTGGTCGGTCGCGGGCTGATGTTCCATCTGTCCGAGATGGTTGCGGTCTGGCCCCGGCGCGGCAGCCCTGCGGTGGGGGCCACCCGAACCGTGTCGTTCCGCGATCTTTACACGCAGGACGGCCAGCGTCTTGGGCTGGTGCAATCGATGGGCGTGACGGCGGACGCGGGCCGGATCGCGGCGCATCTGAAGGGCATCATCGCGCGGTCGGTCCTGCGGCGACTGCCGGGTATCGGTCAGGCTGCCACCGTATTTGCGCGCGCCGGTGCGGCGGTCTTCGGGTCGGCAACCGTCTTTGTCGGCATCCTTGAGGATCTGGCCTACCCCGAAAACCGGGTGCGGCCCCATCCGGATGAGCCCGACGTGCCGCTGATCGACTACCGCATCTCGGACGAGTTGAAGGCGCGCAGGGC
>JANMGI010000224.1:0-2556 GCA_031374565.1 Paracoccaceae bacterium
CGATATGGGCCATCACCATGTCAAGGTGTCGCTTGTTCACCGCCACATCCGTCGGCTCGCAGATCGTGCCGCCCGAATGGTGGAAGTTGGGGCTGGACTGCGCCAGCTTGATGAAATTGCGGAAGTCCTCGATGGTGCCGAAGCGGCGGCCCTTGTCCAGATCCATTACGAACGGACTGCCATAAGCCGGGGCGAAAACCACGTTCTTGCCGCCGATCTGCACCGAATGATCCGGGTTGCGGGCGTGCTGAGTAAAGGTCGACGGCGCAGATTTCAGGATCTCGCACAGCATCCCCGGTTCGAACTTGACCAAAAGCCCGTCAACCTTGGCCCCGGCCCGCTTCCAGTGATCCAGCGCCACGGGGTCGTCCCGGAACTCGATCCCGGTTTCAGCGAGAACCCGGTCCGCCGCAGCTTCGATGCGGAGAAGGTTCTCTTCCGACAACACATCGTAGGTTGGGATGTTCCGCACGATGTAGGGACGGCCATGTCCGCCGCCTTTCTGCGCCCGTTCAGCCTGCCGCGCCTGTCGGCCTGACCGCACCCTGACTTCGCCCATCGCCGCCCCTCCAGAAACTCGACATAGGTGTCAGGTTTGTCGTTTTCAGGCGACCGGTCTGGTCAAACCGCGACTCCTGAAGGTCAGGAAACGCCGGATCGCTCTCAGGTGACGACATCCGGACTGTCGCGCCCCGTGTGGGCGGCAATTCCAGCGATCTGATGTGCTGCCCGGATCACCGGGGCAAGCGCTGACTGGGGGGCCTCGCTCAATTCATCCGGCCCGGTCACGAACCGCTCCAGATAAAGCCGCAGCGTCGCCCCTTCGGTGCCGGTGCCCGACAGCCGGAACACCGCACGGCTACCGCCGTCGAACATCACTCGGACGCCCTGCTTGGTCGAGACCGAGCCATCGACCGGGTCGGTGTAGGCGAAGTCATCGGCATGGGTCACCACCAGACCGTTGAATTCCTGCCCCTTCAATCCGGGCAAGGCCGCGCGAAGCTTGGCGAACATGGCGTCGGCATTGGTCGTCTCGATCGCTTCGAAGTCGTGACGGCTGTAGTAGTTGCGGCCAAAGCGGTGGAAATGGTCATGCAGGATCTTGGCGACACTTTCCTGCTTCACCGCCAGAATGTTCAGCCACAACAGGATTGCCCAAAGCCCATCCTTTTCCCGCACATGGTCTGACCCGGTGCCAAAGCTTTCTTCGCCGCAGATCGTTGCCTTTCCGGCGTCCAGAAGATTGCCGAAGAACTTCCAGCCGGTCGGGGTCTCAAAGTGGTGAATTCCCAACGCCTCGGCCACCCGGTCGGCTGCGGCAGACGTCGGCATCGACCGCGCAATGCCCTTCAGGCCCGCCTTGTAGCCGGGTACCAGATGCGCATTCGCCGCCAGCACGGCCAGACTGTCGGAGGGTGAGACATAGATGCCGCGCCCGACCACCATGTTGCGGTCGCCGTCGCCGTCCGAAGCCGCGCCGAAATCAGGAGCGGTGTCCGAAAGCATCTCGTCCATCAAAGCCTTGGCCCAGGTCGGGTTCGGATCGGGGTGCATGCCGCCGAAATCCGGCAGCGGCGTAGCATTGACGCAAGTGCCCTTCGCAGCCCCCAGTCGGTTTTCCAGGATTTCCACAGCATAGGGCCCAGTCACCGCGCACATCGAATCCATCCGCATCCGGAAGCCGCCGGCGAACATCGCCCGGATCGCCGGGAAGTCGAACAGAGTCTCCATCAAAGCCGCATAGTCGGTGACGGGATCAACGACATCGACGATCATCGGCCCAAGCTGATGCCGCCCCACATGATCCAGATCGACATCCTGCGCTTCCAACACCTTGTAGTCGGTGATTGTCATCGTGCGCTGATACATCGCCTCCGTCACGCCTTCTGGCGCAGGGCCGCCGTTGGCCATGTTGAACTTGACCCCGAAATCCTCATTCGGCCCGCCGGGGTTGTGGCTGGCCGACATGATGATGCCGCCATCGGTCTTGTTCAGCCGGATCAGGTGGCTGGCTGCCGGAGTGGACAGGATCGCCCCCTGCCCCACGATCACCCGGGCCGCCCCGTTCGCCGCCGCCATCCGCAAGATCACCTGTGCGGCACGGTCGTTGAAATAACGCCCGTCGCCGCCCAGAACGAAGGTCTTGCCCGCGCAGCCCACGACATCAAACGTCGCCTGGATGAAATTCTCAAGATAATGCCGCCCCATGAAGACGGGCGTTTTCTTGCGCAGGCCCGAGGTTCCCGGTTTCTGCCCGGCAATCGGTGCGGTGGTGACTATGGTCATGGCATGCCTTTCTTCCCGGTCAGCGACCGGAACAGCAGTACGGATTGAGCGGGCGCCTCGGTGAACAAGCCGGGGCCAGCGGTCAGGTCGGGGCGGGTGGTGTCCAGCAAAAGCTCCCACCCCGGGGCGGTATCGGGCAGGTGCAGCGCCGTGGCGGGGCCGGAGTTGAAGACGGCAAAGACCGCCTCAGGGTTCGGATCACCGCCCTCTGCCGCCATGCGCAATTCGACGCACAGACAGCGGAAGGCGGGATCGTGCCATTCCTCGGAC
>JANMGI010000288.1:0-4379 GCA_031374565.1 Paracoccaceae bacterium
AGGCCTTGCGCGCCTGTTCGCGCATCGCCTCGGCCGCCGTCCTGCATCTGGAAGAGGCCATCGTCGCCCCCGCTGAAATGCTGCCCTACCTAGGACGGGGCAAGCATGACGGGAAAGAGGGCAACCTTGCCTACCACAACAACCTGATGGTGCAGTTCTGGTCAGCGCTGGCCACCCGCGACACGCGCCTGATGACGCATGTGCTGGGCACCCATTTTCCCGACCGGCTGACCAATGCCACCTACGCCACCTACATCCGCTGCCATGACGATATCGGCTGGGCGGTGACGGATGAAGACGCCGCGGCGGTGGGAGCATCCGGCCATGGTCACCGGACCTTCCTGTCGGACTTCTACGAAGGCTCCTTCCCCGGCACCTTCGCCAAGGGCGCTCTGTTTCAGGTGAACGAGGCAACAGGGGACAAGCGGATTTCCGGCTCCTGTGCCTCGCTTGCCGGGCTGGAAACGGCCGAGGCAGAGGGTGACGCCGCCGGGGTCGAGATGTCCGTCCAGCGCATCCTTATGGGGCACGCGCTCATTGCCGCCTTCGGGGGCATTCCGCTGATCTACATGGGCGATGAGCTCGCCCTGCCGAATGACTACGGCTATCTCGACATCCCGGACCACGCCCACGACAGCCGCTGGATTCACCGGCCCCGGATGGACTGGGCGCTGGCCGAGGCACGAAACTCTGCCGACGCACCATCCGCGCGGGTTTTCCGGGGCACCAAGGATATCCTCGCGCGGCGGGCTGCTACCCCGGCGCTGCATGGCGGAGTACCGGTCCGGGTGGTCGCCTCAGGCAGTAATGCGATCTTCGCCTTCCAGCGGCTTGCCCCGACCGGGACCCTGCTGGGGCTGTTCAACTTCACTGAACACTGGCAGTCGGTGTCTGAAATCTGGGTGCGCGCGCAAGGGGTCACGGCCCTGCACGATGCCCTGTCCGACACAAGGGTCGCGCCGCATCAGGGCCGGATCGTTCTGCCGCCCTATGCAAGGGTCTGGCTGACCTAAGGAATTGCTGACTGGACCGATGCGCCCTTCCTGCGGCAAGCTGACTGCGCGACAACAAAAGGGTGCCGCATGGCGCTGACACGACGGGCGGCCCTTTTCGGGGCCGGGGCAGCGGTGGGGGTGGCTGGCAGCCGCTGGATGGGGTCATCGAACCCTACGCTGGACGGGGTTCAGGTCATTGCGCCTGCCGGGGGTGAAAACACCCTGAACGACGCCTCGCTTCTGTCGGAAACACAGATCTTCAAGCATATCACCGTCAAGGAAATGCCCCGTGACGCCCTTGTCACCGCGCTGCGGGCCGAGTTGACCGAGGCGCAGGCCACGGGCCGTCCGGTCAACATCGGGGCCGCCCGGCATTCCATGGGCGGGCAGGCGATCCCACGCGATGGTCATGCGATCACCTTCGACTTCCCGATGGTCAGCTTTGCTCCGGGGGCGGACAGCTACACCGTGCAGGCGGGCACGCGCTGGCATCAGGTGATCAGCGCGCTGGACCCGTTCGGGATGTCGCCCAAGGTGATGCAGTCGAACTCTGACTTCGGGATAGCCTCGACCTTTTCCGTCAACGCCCACGGCTGGCCGATGCCCTTCGGGCCGATGGGGTCTACGGTCCGTTCGGTGCAGATGGTTCTGGCCGATGGCAGTCTTGTCACCGCCTCGCGCGGCGAAAACGCGGACCTGTTTGCGGCGGCAATGGGCGGCTACGGTCTGATCGGCCTGATCACTAAGCTGGAAGTGGAGGCGGTGCCGAATGCGCTTCTTCTGCCCAGCTTCCGAATGATGCCAGTGGCCGATTTCGCCGCCGCCTTCGTGGCCACCGCCAGCGGAGAGGTTCCCATGGCCTACGGTCGTCTGAACATCGACCGCGAAGGGTTCTTCGACGACGCCATGCTTGTCACCTACCGCCCCCTCGAGGGAGAGATTCCGCCAGCCTCCGGTTCGGGCTTCATGTCCAAAGTCTCGCGCCATATCTTTCGCGGGCAGCTGGGCGATGAGTGGGTGAAACGACGCCGCTGGGGGGTCGAGACCGGGATCGGGGCCTGGCTGGCGGGGCCGACAAGCCGGTCGTCGCTGATGAACGAACCTGTCATCACGCTGGATGACGGCGACCCCACCCGCACCGACATCCTGCACGAATACTTCGTCGCCCCAGACCGCTTCGGTGACTTCGTGGCAGCGGCAAAACAGATCATCCCCGGCAGCTACCAAGAGCTTCTGAACATCACCCTGCGCTGGGTCGCGCAGGACCCGGTCTCGCTTCTGTCCTACGCGGCTGAAGGCCCCCGCATCGCCTCGGTCCTCCTCTTCAGTCAGGAAATGACTGCCCGGGCCGAGGCGGACATGGCGCGGATGACAGCTGAGATGATCGACGCCGTGCTGGCGATCGGTGGCAGCTACTATCTGCCCTACCGGCCCCATGCTACCGTCGACCAGTTCCACCGCGCTTACGCCCGGTCGCAGGATTTCATCGCCCTGAAGCGTCAGATCGATCCGGGGCTCCGGTTCCGCAACGCGCTTTGGGATACCTACATGGCAGGGGCTTAGGGAATGCTGCAACGCAACGTCGCTTTCGCCTACGCGGTGATCCTGGTGCTGGTCGCCAGCCTGAACTACCTGCCGATCCCTGGCATCGTGGACGATCAGGGCCGCACCTTCGGCATCTTCGCTCTCGACATCTACGACGATGCGCTTCACCTCGCCTCCGCCCTCTGGGCGCTTGCCGCTGCCCTGATCTCGGCCCGTGCATCGCGGATGTTCCTGATCCTCTTCGGCGCGCTCTACTTCCTTGACGGCCTCCTCGGCTGCTTCGCCGGGTCCGGGTTCCTTGACCTTGGCATCTTCACCTGGGGCTGGCTTGACCTGCCGGTTAAGCTGAAAATCCTTTCCTCGGTCCCGCATCTGATCCTTGGCGGCTTTGCCCTCATCACTGGCCTCAAGCGATGAGAACCCTCTTCCGCTGGATCAAGCGCCTTGTCCTTTTCACGGTCCTCGTCGTCCTCGCCCTGCTTTCCCCCATCGCCTACATCGAAACCATGTGCCGCCCCGAAGGCACCCTTGTCGCGCATGAGCCTCTGGTGGGGCAGGACTGGCAACGCCCGGAAGGCCGCACTCTGCTGACCTATCCCGAATGGCACATCGTTCACGCTTATGCCGACTATGCCGAGGTGATCCGCACCGGCGATCCGCACGACTACGGCTTTCTCTCTGCCATCACCGGCTTCTGGTCCTCAACCTGCGCCCTTGCCAAAACCTCAGGCCCACATGGCGGCTTTCCGTGGGAGACCAAGCAGATGGTCTACACCATCGGGGTCAGCTTCACTGCCGAACTGGCGCTGAAGGCAGCCTATGAGGAAACACTTGGTCGGCTTGTCACTTTGCTTCGTGGCCCGAACCACACCCCATTGGACGACCTTTCGGCCCGGCAGGCCGCCGACTATGCGGTCTTCCTTCAGCAGACCCCCTGGTAAAAATGGGACTTCACCCGTGACGCAGGTGAATTGAACACCGCCGCCACAAACGCCCCGCGCGACCGCGAACGGCGGCTGGCACTTGGGCTGGAGTATCGGGCGAAGGCCGCCTACGCCAAGGTGATCGAGGCCGCCGTTGCCGCCGTGGGGGCCGACCAGTTGCGGCTGCGCGCCGTGGTCAGCGGGGTGCCCGAAGCCACGCTTTCTGCCTTGCCCGACGTGCAGGTGATCACCACCCTGCCAGAGGGCGTGGTGATCGAGGCCCCGCGCTACCGGGCCTTTACCCGGCTGGCCGAGACTATCGCCGCCGACGGGGGCACATTCGTTGAAATCGCCGGGAACGATGACATCCTGTTCACGATGATCACCGACCAGCCCACGGCCGAAGGCGCGGTGCATTCCTTTGCGCGGCAAGGCAACCCCGGCTTCCGCCATCTGGTCCTGATCCCGGTCGCTACCCTCGCCGATACCCTGCGCAGCCTGCCAAAGGGCGCGCTGGAGCATATCCATGACTATTGACCTTCGTCGCTGGCTGATTGCCCTGCCGCTGGTTGCCCTCGGCTGGATCGGCACCCTAGCGCTGGTCATGCGGCTGTCGGGCGATGCCCCTGCAGCGCTGGTGATGTTCCCACCCGAAGACCTGATCCGCGCACTTCCCGCAGGAGTGTCGGTCGTCAGCTCCGGCCCGGTCAGCATCACCCTGCGCGGCGGCACGGACCTGGTCGCCATCCTTTACGCCCTGGGCGCGCCACTGGTCCTGCCCGCTGGCCTGACCGGCTGCCTGCCTCAGACCGGATAGGCCCGCGCCCCGAAAATCGCGCTGCCAACCCGGACATGGCTGGCACCATGGGCAATCGCCGCCTCGAAGTCCCCGCTCATCCCCATCGACAGGCCGGTC
>JANMGI010000302.1:0-4822 GCA_031374565.1 Paracoccaceae bacterium
CCGCAACGCCAACATCCTGAAGAACGTCGCCGGAGAGCAGATCGTCGTCGGCCGCAACATGTCCATCGCCATCATCGACGAGGCGGGCCAGGAACGGGCCGCCCACAAGCTGACCTACGGCGCGAAGCTGCACGTCAAGGACGGCGAAGCGGTCAAGCGGGGCACCAAGCTCTTCGAATGGGACCCCTTCACCCTGCCAATCATCGCCGAAAAGACCGGCGTTGCACGCTTCAAGGACCTTGTCGCCGGGATCTCGGTCCGCGAGGACACCGACGATGCCACCGGCATGACCCAGAAGATCGTCTCGGACTGGCGGTCTGTGCCGAAAGGCGGCGACCTCAAGCCCGAGATCATCGTGATGGACCCGGCCACGGGTGACCCGGTGCGCGGCGACAGCGGCAACCCGATCACCTATGCCATGTCGGTGGACGCGATCCTTTCCGTCGAAGACGGCCAGGAACTGGTGCCGGGTGACGTGGTGGCGCGTATCCCGCGCGAAGGGGCAAAGACCAAGGACATCACCGGGGGTCTTCCCCGCGTGGCGGAACTGTTCGAAGCCCGTCGCCCGAAAGATCACGCGATCATCGCCGAAACCGATGGCTACGTTCGCTTCGGCAAGGACTACAAGAACAAGCGCCGCATCACGGTTGAACCCGTTGATGAGACGCTGACCGCCGTCGAATACATGATCCCCAAAGGCAAGCACATTCCGGTTCAGGAAGGCGACTTCGTCCAGAAGGGTGACTACATCATGGACGGCAACCCGGCTCCGCACGACATTCTGCGGATCATGGGGATCGAGGCGCTTGCCAACTACATGATCGACGAAGTGCAGGACGTCTATCGTCTGCAAGGCGTGAAGATCAACGACAAGCACATCGAGGTCATCGTCCGTCAGATGCTCCAGAAGTTCGAGATTCTGGAGTCTGGCGACACCACCCTTCTGAAAGGCGAACAGGTCGAGAAGATCGAACTGGACGAAGAGAACGCAAAGGCGGTCAACCGCGGGGGCCGCGAGGCGAAAGCCGAGCCGGTCCTCCTCGGGATCACCAAGGCAAGCTTGCAAACCCGCAGCTTCATCTCGGCGGCTTCGTTCCAGGAAACCACGCGCGTCCTTACCGAGGCTTCGGTGCAGGGCAAGCGTGACAAGCTTCTGGGCCTGAAGGAAAACGTCATCGTCGGCCGCCTGATCCCGGCCGGCACCGGCGGGGCGACCAGCCGCGTGAAGAAGATCGCGGCCGACCGCGACCAGACCGTCATCGAAGCCCGCCGCAGCGACGCCGAAGAAGCCGCCGCTCTGGCAGCCCCGATGGCCGTGGTGGAACCTGACATCGACTCGGTCTTCGATGCAGGCCTGGTGGATACGGTCGAAAGCCGCGACTGACCCACGCGGCCTTCGGGCACGACATCAACCCCCGCTGGTCGCAAGACCGGCGGGGGTTTTGTTTTTGGGCCCTGGCGTCCCATGACAGATGTCGGTTTCGTGGAACCCTTTACCGGTCTGCACCGATATCTGCCAACCCCGCAGCCGAAACTCTAAAGTTTGTCTGGCGCTGATAGAAGCGCCAGACAGACTCTAAGTTCCTGGTGGTCGCCTGTCTTTCGACAAAACCGGAATCCATTTTTGTCGGACTGGCTCTAGCCGTCCAGATAGATCGGGCGGCTGGTCAGGGTGACGGTCCGGCCTGCAATCTCCGCCTCGTGCGGCTCACCGGCGGTCCAGGCGGCCACCCAGCGGCGACCCCCACCCGCGAAGGCCAGCGCCACGTCACTTGAAGCCATCGGTAGCGCTTCATGAAAGCGCATGCCGCGCAGGCGTTCGTTCATCTCACGCAGCGCATGGTAGGCGGCCTTGGGGGAATGGTCAGCCCGCGCAATGCCGTAGGTGCGTTCTTCCTCGGGTACATACTCCTCCGTCCGATCCACCGCCACATAGGCAATGGAAAGCGGGATGCCGAGACTGAGGTTCGTCAGGAACATCCGAACCAGCACATCGGCCTGCAAATCGTCCGATACGAACGTGTTGGTCGCAAATCCACATTCGGTGGACACAACCGGCACAGCCCGGTCCCCGGCGGCTGCGTCCACCAAAGCCCGGACCCGCTCATAGTCTGGTGCAACCACTTCGGGGTCCACGTAGGGGTGGATGCTGATGGCGTCCACCAACCCGGCCAGCCCGTCATCGAGGCAGGCCTGAAGGAAGCCAAGGTCAAGCGCCTCTTCGCCCACCTTGTGGCCAAGCGCCGGGCCGATGATCGACGCATCCGGCTCTGCGCGGCGGATGGCTTCGGCGGTCGCACGGGCAAGGGCCATATACTCGACCGGGTTCTCACGCGGTTCCCAGAAATTGGACCGGTTTGGCTCATTCCAGATTTCCCAGATGGGTCGGGCGTCGCGGCAGCGCGTCGCGGCGGCGGCGGCGAAGGCGGTGAACGCCTTCACCTCGATATAGCCGGTGACACCCTCCATCCAGCGGCCGCCGTAGACGTCCGGATTGTTGAAGCCAAGGATGAAAAGGGGCCGCATCCGCCGCGCCGACAGCCCTGCGACGAACAGGTCCCAACGCGACCAGTCGAACGTGCGACGCTTGGTTTCCACGTCCGACCAGAACAGGTCGGTGCGCACGAAGCTGAAGCCTGCCCCCGCGCAGACATCAAGCGTCGCCTCGGAAAGGTCATGCACGGCAATACCAAAGCCGTGGCCCAGCTCTTCAAGCCATTGGGCCGGCGCGGGCGGCTCTTCTGCCGCGGCACGCCAGGGGATCAGGGGTCCGGCGGCAAGCCCACCTGCCGTATGAAGAAAGCGTCTCCGCCGCATGCTGCGCTCCATTTCGGATGCAAGCTAGGGGCAGATACGGCCTGTTGGCAACTCCGACTGGTCCTTGCCCTGACGCTCGGGCCTTGCTTTAGCCCTGCGGCCCCGTACCAGGCCCACGGCCCAGAATCCCGTACCGCGCCGGTCACCCGCGTTTCGGGGGAATACAACGCCCAATGTCAACATCGCCCGCCCGAAGGCCAGAGACAAGACAAAGGATCCGCGAATTCGGCGCATCACCTTGCGAAAACCCCGATACCCGGGACATAGGTTGCCTGTCTACACAAAGCCCTCCCGTTCACATTGGCTCAAATATCCTCCGGGGGTTTGGGGGGCGAAGCGCCCCCAATGCCCAAGCCGGTTGGCCGCAGGCCAGAGGCGAGACAAAGAGTCTTCGCGCGGACCGCGCGCGATTTTCGATTGCTGCAGCAGACGCTGCCCTTTCCGGGCGCGGGCAAACCTTTCCACCCGGTTAACGCCCGCGCCTAACCCCTTGAGTCCAAACAATCCAAAATTCTCTCCACCGTGGACACTTTCCCTTCCCGCCACCGCCTGCTACCCAGTGCCGGACAGGGAAGGACCCCGCGAAGTGCCGATCTCCGACAACCTGCGCGGCATCCTTCTGATGTGCGCCTCGATGGCCGCCTTCACGATCAACGACACCTTCATGAAATCGGTCACCCAGACCCTGCCGCTCTTCCAGACCATCGGCCTGCGCGGGATGATCGCCGTGGTCGGTCTCACGATCCTCTGCCTTGCAACCGGGGCCCTCCGGTTTCGCCCCAACCGCCGAGATGCGGGCCTGATCCTCCTCCGCTCGCTTGCCGATGTCGCGGCGACGGTCACGTTCCTCACTGCCCTTCTTCACATGCCGCTGGCAAACCTTTCGGCGATCCTGCAAGCCTTGCCGCTTCTCATCACCCTTGGTGCGGCACTCGTCTACGGCGACAACATCGGCTGGCGACGGATGACGGCAATCCTTGTCGGCCTGATCGGCGTCCTGCTCATCATCCGCCCGGGGACCGAGGGGTTCGACCGCTGGTCTCTTCTTGGCGTCGCCTCGGTCGCCTGCGTCGTCGTCCGCGACCTTTCGGTGCGGCCTTTGCAGGGCCAGGTCCCGTCCACCCTCGTCGCACTTGGGGCCGCCGTCGCCGTCACGCTCATGGGCTGGGTCGGCACCACGTTTCAGGGCTGGCAAACCCCCACCGGATGGGAGTCCACCCGCATCGTCGGCGCAGGGCTTTTCCTGATCGTCGGCTACCTCACCTCGGTCATGGCGATGCGGCACGGTGACATCGGCCTGGTTGCGCCCTTCCGCTACACCTCGCTCCTCTGGGCTATCGCGCTTGGCTTTCTGGTCTTCGGCAACCTGCCAGATTTCTGGACCCTGATCGGTGCCACGATCGTGGTCGCGGCCGGGCTTTTCACCCTCTGGCGCGAACGCAGGCTTCGTCGTCAGAAAGTGTGATCTTCGGGAGGCGGGCAGGGCAGGGGCCTCATGTTGACACCCCCCGCGATTCCCCCTATACGCCCGCCAATCCGAAGTTCCGTCCGACCCGAAAGTCGTGACCGGGACAAGGGTTCAGAGCGCTTGAAGTGGTCATGATCCGGGCTTTAGCCGCCCCGATCCTCTGGAAATCCACCGTGTCACCGTCCGCAAGGACGGTGAATGCGGTGTTCGTGTTTTGCGATTCGCGCAAGGCACGGTCGAGAAGCGGCGCCCCCGACGGCAAAGGGGGGCGAGTATCGAAAACGAGGAAGTTGAATGCCGACGATCCAACAGCTTATCCGCAAACCGCGGGAGCCTAACGTCCGGAAATCCAAGTCGCAGCACCTGGAATCCTGCCCGCAGAAGCGTGGGGTTTGCACCCGCGTCTACACCACCACCCCGAAAAAGCCGAACTCGGCCATGCGGAAAGTCGCCAAGGTGCGTCTGACCAACAGCTTCGAGGTCATCTGCTACATTCCCGGTGAAAAGCACAACCTTCAGGAACACTCGGTCGTCCTG
>JANMGI010000306.1:0-3701 GCA_031374565.1 Paracoccaceae bacterium
GGTGGGCATATCGAGGGCGTTGGTCCGCGCTATTGCCCGTCGATCGAGGACAAGGTGGTACGGTTTGCCGACAAAACCTCACACCAGGTGTTTCTGGAGCCGGAGGGTCTGGACGACCACACTGTCTATCCGAACGGGTTAAGCACGTCACTGCCCGAGGACGTGCAGCACGCCTATATCCGCACGATTGCAGGGCTGGAGCAGACAGTGATCCTGCAGCCTGGCTATGCCATCGAATATGATTACTTCGACCCCCGCTGCTTGCAAAGGACGCTGGAAACCCGCGCTGTCCCGGGCCTGTACTTTGCGGGCCAGATCAACGGAACGACAGGCTATGAAGAGGCGGGCGCACAAGGGATTGTAGCCGGCATGAATGCTGCCGCTGCGGCTAGTGGTTCTGCACCTGTCGAGTTTAGCCGGACCGACAGCTATATCGGCGTGATGATCGACGACCTCACGTCGCGTGGCGTGACTGAGCCATATAGGATGTTCACATCGCGGGCGGAGTTTCGTCTGACAGTGCGCGCGGACAATGCAGACCAGCGGCTTACGCCGGTTGGGCTGCTGGCGGGCTGCGTGTCGGAAAGTCGGCGGCGTGCGTTCGAAGCGAAGCAGGACGCTATCGATGCGGGACGCAGCGCCTTAGCGGGAGCGCTGATTGGCCCGAAAGCGCTGAACGACGCTGGGATAATTGTCAGCAATGATGGCGGAAAGCGCACGGCTTACGACGTGCTGTCATTGACTAGCGCAACTCTGGAGGGGCTTGTCTGCGCTTTTGATGTCTACAAGGGCCTTGACCGACCAGTGCTGGAGCAACTGCAGATCGAAGCCACGTATGACCAATACGCAGATCGCCAAGCGAAGGAAGTTGCAGACCTTCGCCGGCAGGAATCGCAGACCATTCCGGTGGATTTCGATTACTCGCGTATTTCTGGTCTTTCGAACGAGATGAAGCAGAAGCTTTCGCGCGCCCGGCCGGGAACGATTTTGCAGGCTGGTCGCCTGGAAGGCGTGACGCCCGCGGCTTTGCTGCTTCTCCTTGCGCATTTGCGCAAGCCGAAGCCGGACCGCTTGGCGGGATGACGGGTTCAACCGAACGAAGCGTGGGCGGAATCACTGTTTCACGTGAAACATTATCAGCGCTTCGGGCATACGAAGCCCTTGTGCAGCGCTGGGGCTTGGCGATCAACCTGGTCAGCAAAAACTCGCTCGCCACAGTCTGGGACAGGCACATAGTCGATTCTGCGCAAGTTTTTGCATTCTGCCCCGTGACTGCGCGAAATTGGGTTGATCTGGGGTCAGGCGCCGGCTTTCCCGGCATTGTTGCGGCTGTTCTTGCGCAGGAGCTGAATTCGCAGTTGCACGTCACACTTGTCGAATCTGACTTGCGCAAAGCGACGTTCCTGAGGCAAGCAGCGCAAGCTCTGGGCTTGAAAGTAACTGTCGTGAGCGAACGAATCGAATCGCTTGGCCCACTACTGGCGGATGTCCTTTCTGCTCGCGCACTTGCGCCACTGATGCAACTAATTGATTTTGCTGACAAACATCTGGCCGAAAGCGGAGTTGCGATCTTCCCGAAAGGTGCGCGACATACCGAAGAGCTGGCCCTTGCCCACGCCGCCTGGGCGTTCGACCTGGACATTCATCCCAGCACGTCAGACGCCGAAGCCGCTATTCTCGTGATCAGGAACATTCACCGTGCTTGAAAAGACTGAACAATTGCGCACTCACATTCTTGCACTCGCGAACCAGAAGGGAGGCGTTGGCAAGACGACGACAGCCATCAATCTGGCCGCCGGTCTTGCGGAGCTGGGCAAGAAAGTGCTTCTGGTTGACATTGATCCACAAGGAAACTCGTCAACCGGGCTTGGGATTCGGCCGGATGCGCGGAAGAAGACCAGCTATGACTTGATCGTAGACGGGGCCGACCTACAGGATGTTGTGATAGAGACCGGACTTCCGGACGTCATGATCATCCCTGCCAATGCAGACCTGTCGTCAGCAGACATGGAGATCATGTCGAAGGAGAAGCGCAGCTATCTGTTGCATGATGCGCTGCGGCGGCCGGAGATGGAAGCGTATGGCTTCGACTACATTCTGATCGACTGTCCGCCCGCACTTAGCCTTCTGACTGTGAACGCGCTTGTGGCCTGCAACTCGGTCCTTGTGCCATTGCAGTGCGAATTCTTCGCTTTGGAAGGGTTGTCGCAACTGATGTTGACGATTCGCGACGTGCGCCGCTCTGCCAATTCCGAACTGAGAATCGAAGGGGTTGTGTTGACCATGCATGACCGCCGCAACAGGTTGACAGCGCAGGTCGAAGCTGACGCACGCTTGAACATGGGGGATCTGGTGATGAAGACCACGATCCCACGCAACGTTCGAATCAGCGAGGCGCCCTCCCATGCGCTGCCGGTGCTGATCTATGACCCAAGCTCGAAAGGCGCCGAGGCTTACCGCGCATTGGCCAGAGAAATTGCCGACCGGCGCAAAACCCCAGAAGTTTCAGAGGCTTGATATGACCAGCAAACCAGAAAAGCGCGGGCTGGGGCGTGGCTTGTCGGCCCTGATGGCCGATGTTCACCTGGCCGGACCGGATCAGGCGGCGTCGCCCCGGAAGGCCGAACTGCACTTGCCGGTCGACAAGCTTGAGCCGAACCCACAGCAACCCAGACTTGATTTCAAACAGGACGAGCTTGAGTCGCTGGCCGATTCGATTCGGCAGAAGGGTGTGATCCAGCCACTGATCGTGCGGCGGAAGCCGGGCCGGGATGTCTATGAGATTGTCGCCGGAGAGCGTCGTTGGCGGGCGGCCCAACTGGCCCAACTGCATGAAGTTCCCGTTGTGGTACGGGATCTTAGCGACACCGAGGTGCTTGAGATCGCCATCATCGAGAACATCCAGCGGTCGGACCTGAATGCCATCGAAGAGGCGCTTGGTTTTCGCCAATTGATGACCCGATTCGGGCATACACAGGAGAAACTGGCCGAAGCGCTCAGCAAGAGCCGCAGCCATGTCGCGAACCTGTTGCGGCTGCTGACGTTGCCGACGGACGTTCAGGACATGGTGCGCGAGGGCGCGCTGTCGGCTGGTCATGCGCGCGCGCTGATTGGTAGCCCGAAAGCGGCGGAACTGGCGGCCGAGATCGCTGGCAAAGGCCTGTCGGTGCGCGAGACGGAACGGTTGATGAAGGCAAAGGACAGCCAGAAGCCGACCGCGTCGAAAGCTGGAAAGCTGTCCGAAAAGGATGCGGACACGCGGGTGCTGGAATCGGATCTTTCGGCAAATCTGAAGCTGCCGGTGCGCATTGACCATGCCAGTGGCGGCGAGAGCGGTGCGCTGACGATCCGCTATGCGTCGCTGGATGACCTCGACAGGTTGTGCCGGATCCTGTCGCAAGCACCAGATGAAGATTGATCAGCTCGCGCTTTGACGATCTGCGAGCAGAGCGCGCAGGATTCCGTTCAGCATCATGACGCCTTTTTCGGTGGTCCGGATGCCGTCACCGTCATGCTGAAGAAAGCCCAGAGCGGCCATTTCGGACAGGGCGGTGGCGGGCAGCGGGGCGCCGGCAAGGGCGTGGAAACGGCTGAGAGAGGCCCCCTCTTTCAGGCGGAGGGCGAACATCAGGTATTCGGCGGCGCGATCATCGGCCGGAAGGCGGTGGGTCACTTCAGCGGACCCTGGAGACTTGAGCGTC
>JANMGI010000349.1:0-7950 GCA_031374565.1 Paracoccaceae bacterium
TCGGTGGTGCCGCCTGCGCGGGAGACGGGGACCTTCTGGCTGGCGTCGGCGTCGCGCACGAAGGGGTGCTGGAACCAGCAGGCCACCTCGGTCATGCAGTCGCGGCCCAGGCGCTCTTCGATCAGGCGAAGCATGGCGTCGAAGACGGCGCCCGCGCCACTGGCGGTGATGCGGCGGCCTTCGCGCAGGATGGTGACTTCGCGGGCTTCGACTGTGGGGAAGTCGGCCTTGAAGGCGGCCTCGTAGCACCAGTGGACGGAACAGGGGCGTCCCTCCAGCAGCCCCGCGCGGGCCAGGGGGAAGATGCCGCCCGAGAACGCGCCAAGGGTCACGCCGATGCGGTCCAGCCAGCGCAGTTTGGCCGGGCTGCGGCGGGGGTCGGCGAAGGCGGCGGTGGGAGGGGAGAGGAGGTAGAGGTGGTCCACGCCGTCCAGTTCGGCCAGCGTCACGTCGGGTTCAAAGCCGATGTCGGCGCTGGAGCGGACCGGGGCGGCAGTTTCCGCCACCAGTTGCCAGACGAACTCCTGCCGTCCGGTGATCTCGTTGGCGGCGCGCAGGGGTTCGATGGCCGAGGTAAGACAGGCCATCGGGAAGCCGGGGAACATCAGGAACCCAAGGCGAAGCGGGCTTCCGATGCGGTCAGTCATCGGGCCACCAGCCGGGGGAGGTGGGCTGGCCATCGTCGTGCAGCGCGAGCCACGCCACCATCGCGTCACGGTTGCGAAGGAACCCTTTGTAGGTCGCAAGCTCGTCTGGCAGATCGCGCACCACCCGGTGCAGACGGCGGGCCCATTTCGGGACGGTCACGATCTCATTGAAGCTGGCGAGGTAGCAGCGGATGTCGAAGGCGATCGCGTTGGACCGGGGCAGCCGGTACAGGCTTTGCAACTCTACCCGCAAGTATTGCTTCGCGCCAAGATTGTCGGGCGTGATGGTGGCCTTCATCGGGCCCCACTTGGGGTAGGTCTCGGGTGCGGTGTCCAGAAGCGGGTTCACGGTCATCGTCCAGTTGAACCGCCGCACCGGGGCGCCGTGCTGAAGCTTCAGCAGAAACTTGAGCGCCCGGTCGAACACCCCCTTCTGGTGCGCGATAGGCACCGGAGCGTGCCATTCGTGGAAGTTCATGCCGACGTCGAAATCCACCGACCAGTCGGCCTGGCTGGTCGCAATCCCGGCATCCATCCACAACGTCCCGTCGCGTTCGTCCTGCAAGGTCCAGTCGCCTTGCGTCTGGCGCATGATGTATTCGAACGGAGGATAGGGCAGCGTACTTTCATCCAGGAATGTGAATGATTGTTCGATCCCCAGTGGCCTGTTTACCCAATGCCAGCGATTGCCGTCCTTGGTCAGCGAAAACCACTGCGGATAGTCCCGTGCCTTCGCCTCCATGATCAGCTCCAGCACGTCCCAGCCAGCCAGCGTCATGTGCGGCAGCGACTGACAGCGCAGCGGGTCATCGGCCAGCACCTTTGCGCGGTCGATCATTTCGGAGACATAGTGTTCATCGACATCGAAGATGTGCTCGAAAATGCTGCCGGGACGGCCCGGCACATGCGGTTCCATGTTGACCGAATACATGTAGTCGTCGCGGTCGAAGGGAAACGGGAAACGGCGGGGATTGCTGTTGCGATAGGTGAAATCACCCCGGAACGTTTCATCCCGGAAGAAGTCGCTGAAGGCACCGGGGCGTAGATCAAGGCTCATCGTCGTCTCCTATCGGTCGATGACAAGGGTGTTGCCCTCGAAGCGGCTGACGCAGGGCATTATCTTCTGATTGGACGCATGCTCATCGGGGGTCAGCCAGTGGTCGCGGTGCAGGATGGTGCCGTCGCACTTATGAACGGATGTTTCACATTGGCCGCACGCCCCACCCCGGCACAGATACGGGGCATCCACCCCAGCGGCTTCCATCGCCTCCAGCAAGCTTTGCGTCGTCCCGACCGTGATGGTCTTGCCGGTGGCTGCAAGCTGGACCTCGAACGGCAGACCAGTGCCCGGCGCGATAAACTCTTCCGAGTGCAGGGCTTGCCTCGGCCAGCCCATGCTTTCCGCCGTGGACAGAACCCACCCGATCATCCCCTTCGGGCCGCAGACATAAAGATGCGTGCCAATGGGCTGATTTTGCAGCACCTTCTTCAGGTCGATCATTTGCTTCTGATCATCGAAGTAGCAATGCACCTGGGTCGGATGGGCCGCTGCAAGTCGGTCCATATAGGCCCCAAGCGCAGGCGAGCGCGCCGAATAGTGCAGCTCGAACCTGCCGCCAAACTGAGTGAGCTGGGCGATCTGGGCAAGAAATGGCGTGATCCCGATCCCGCCCGCAATCATCAGGTGCTTTTTCGCCCGGTTGTCCAAGGCGAACAGGTTGACCGGATAGGACAGCGTCATCTCCATGCCCGGCACAACATGCTGGTGCATGAAAAGCGATCCGCCCCGCCCAACATCATCGCGCCGGACAGAAATCTCGTAGCCGGACCGATCCTTGGGGTCGGACATAAGTGAGTAAGGGTTCAGCCTGCGAAGCCCATGATCATCCATCTCGACAACGGTATGTGCGCCGCCGGAAAACGCTGGGAGTTCGGACCCGTCCCGGGCGACGAAGCGAAAGCGCTTGATCAGATCATTTACCTTTACCACTTCGGCAACCCGAACCTGAAGCTTTGCGCCCCCGCTCATTTGAACCTCACCACGCTTTCGGGCACGAGGCCGGGGTCTTCCGCGTCGATATTCACCCCCTGAAAGGCGGCCATCCGGCGGGAATAATGGTCGCGGACAAAGAGGTTAAGCCCGCAGTGGCTGCATTTGAACGGGTCAGTCGCCACGTTCTCGGTGATGCCCTTGCAATGCACGCACTGCACTCGACGAAGGGTGGACCCGCGATGTTCCTTCTGGATCGAAGCGTGTGGGAAGCCAGTATTCATGATCTCGCGTTCGGCTTGCCCGATCAAGCCTTCTGACCCGGCAAGATAGAATTGTGTGCCCATGTGTGCGGCTGACAGGACACGCACCAGACGCGGCAAAAGCGCCGGAATCGTTGGAGCGCGGAAGTGTTGCGCCGCCCCAAGTTGATCCAGTTCGGCTGAATGATCGGTTGCATCAGGCCCGGGACAATACATGACATGCGCTGCCGCAAGCATTTCAAAACGATTGTTTGCTTTTGCCAGAAGATCCACCAATGCACCTCCCCCGTCGCCATCTGCGACGAAGATGTGCAGCTTCGCCGGGCGCGGTTCCAGCGGCGCATAGGTTGGACGGCTGCGGATAGACGGCGCATCAACGGGGGTCAGAAAGGTCTTCACGGCTAGTCTTCCCTGGAAGTGAGGCCCACCTGGAAACGCAGGCCCCGAAGAAGGTCATTTCGCGGTGCGGCGCTTCTTGTCGACATCGAAGAACGGCATCGCGTGCGTCGTTGCGGCCATCGGCCCATGCGTGCTGCAACGCACCTCAAGCTTGGTGCCGTCATTGGCGCAATCGACCGGCAGTCGGGCGATAGCGATGTTCCAACCATTCAGCGGCGAATACATTGCTTGTGTCACCAGACCGACTTGCTTGTCGCCCTTAAAGACCGGCGCACCGTTGCCGGGAACGTTCTTGCCCTCAAGCTTCAGGCCCCAGATCTTGAAGCGTTCCTTGCCCTTCAGGCGGTAATGCTCTTCCGCGCCCCGGAAGCCGGTCTTGCCTTTGCTGACCGTGAAGTCGAGCCCCAGTTCCCACAGGGTATCCCCCGGCCCTTCGTTGTCGAAGGGATACATCTCGGAATTGTCGAAGGGGAAGAAAAGGAGGTAGCTCTCGGTCCGCAGCATGTCCAAGGTGGTGAAGCGGCAGGGGATGATTCCCATTGACGCGCCTTCTTCCAGGATACGGTCCCAGACCTCTCCCGCGTCCTGGCCGCGGACGAAGATTTCATAGCCGCGCTCGCCGGTATAGCCGGTGCGGGAAAGCGTGATCGGCTTGCCATAAAGGCTGGCGGGCATGTGCGACATGTAGGGAAGCGCGCGGACACCGGGGATGTGCTTTTCCAGAAACTCCACCGCCAGCGGGCCTTGCAGCGAGAGGTCGTGCAGGTTGTCGTCGAAGCGCAAGGACACATCGCGGCCCGTTGCCGCCATCGTCAGTTGCTCATGCCCCTGGCCCGAGCCGTGGACCACCGTGTAGCTGTTCGGCCCCATGCGGTAGATGATGCAGTCGTCGACGAACTTGCCCGCGTCGTTCAGCATCGAGGCATAAACCGCGCGGCCCGGCATCAGCTTTTCGGGATCGCGCGTGGTGGCGCGGTCGATCACGTGGCTGGCGGCATGGCCGGTGATGTGGACCTTCTTCAGGCCCGACACGTCCATCAGCCCGGCCTTGGTGCGGATCGCCATGTATTCGGCATCCGGGTCGCCCTTGGAATAGGACCAGGCGGTGCCCATCCCGCTCCAGTCTTCCAGAGTCGAGCCAAGCGCGCGGTGGCGGTCCATGAGTGCCGAAAAACGCCAGGAATTCGTCATGCGCAGTCCCTCCCATCGAGCTTTGATTTTCCTTGAGTGTCAGGCGATTCCCACCAGAAAGCAATAATCAAGTGCAACAATCTTTCTTGTCAGAAAACATCCGCCCAAGAAAAAGGCCGCCCCGAGGGACGGCCTGTTTCAATGGCTTTCTGGCTGGTCACTCAGCCGGGGTGCTTGAGAACCAGGTCAAGGGCTGCATGAGATAGTCGCCGAAGCCCATCCGCTCGGTCCCAGGAAGGACGAAGTACCAGTTGGCCAAGAGCACGACCAAGGCACCGGCGATGAGTGTGAGGTAGGGCAGCATGCCTGCCTTGCGTTCGCCAAGGTCGCCGTAGGCAAGGCCGAGATCATCATAGGCCTCTTTCGGGAACTTGCCACCGTCCTGCATGTAGTGGCGGAACCAGAACACCGGGAAGATCAGGGCCGCAAAGACCAAACCCGACAGAAGCGCGCCGGAATAGCCCCAGACCTTGGCCCCGGCCCCGAGGAACAGGATGTTGACGAAGGCCAGCACCGTGTTGACCCCGATCAGCCAGTTCGGAGCCTTCCAGGGACGTTCCATATGCGCGGAATCGATGCGGTGGATCCAGCCGGCGTTCAGGTTCAGGAAGTTGAACAGGATGTAGCCGACGTTCGAGATCGCAAGGACGTAGAAGTAGCCGCCGACGTCCGAGGCCAGCGCCAGCAGGATCACGTTGAAGGTGAAGTCGGTCCACATCGCGTTGCGCGGCGCACCGTGGCTGTTGACCTGACCGAGGTACTTCGGCAGCCAGCCGTCGCGCGAGCCTTGGTACAGCGTGCGCGACGATCCCGCCATCGCGGTCATGATCGCAAGGAACAGCGCCATGATCATCAGGATCACGAAGATCTGGATCACCACAGGATTGTCGCTGATCAGGCGGCCCATCGCCTCACCGACGCCGGTGCCGTCAACGATCCCGGTCGCAAGCATGCCTTCCACCCCATAGACCCCCTGGAACGAGAACGGGATCAGGAAGAAGAACAGGCAGCACAAAAGGCCCGAATAGAAGATCGCCCGGAAGGTATCGGTCTTCGGGTCCTTGAGTTCGCGGGTGTAGCAGACCGCGGTCTCGAAGCCGTAGGTCGACCAGGCGGCGATATACAGACCACCGAGAAACAGCGTCCAACCCCCGATGTCCCATGCCCCATCGACGCCCGAGTAGGCGGCCGTCGGAGGCACAAGGTTGGTCACGTTCATCCAGTTGATCGCCCCGGTGAACAGCGGAACAAGGCCCACCAGCAGAAGCGGGACCAGCACGATGATCGCCAGCCACTTTTGCGCCGAAGCGGTCGAGGCGATGCCACGTTCCTGGATCAGAAGGATGATCAGCATCAGGATCACGCCAATCACGAAGGTCGCGTTGAAGTGCAGTGTACCCAAGCCTGGCACAGTGAACTGGAACGCCTCCCATGTCCGGAACGCAGGGGTCAGGGCCGAAACCCCGTCAGTGGCGGCAACGGCCTTGATCGCGTCTTCAACCGCAGTGCCCGCATTCGCGGTCATGTAGTCGATGACCGACTGGGTCTCAGCGGTATAGCTGCCGATGTTTGCGGTCACCCAGTCCACCACCATCTGGCTTTCCGCCAGCGGGATCGGGAACAGCGCGTTCAGGATATAGCCTGCCGCAATCGCACAGCCCAATGACAGCACGGGCGACCATGCAAACCAGTTGCACCAGACCGACAGGGGCGCGATCAGTTTGGAATACCGCAGCCAGGCCGTCGCACCGTAAACGCTTGTTCCGCCCGACTTGTTGCCGAACATCCCTGCCATTTCGGCGTAGGTGAAGCTTTGCAGGAACCCCATGATCATCGAGATGATCCAGACCACGAACGCCAGTTTCCCGGTCGTCCCCGCAATCCCGCCGACCGAGAACAGCACCAGGGGCGGCACACCGGCCGCAACCCAGAAGGCGCCTTTCCACGTCAGCGCACGGACCATCTGGCCCGATCCAGTATCTGTCGTCATTCCCTCTCTCCTGTCAGATGCCACACGCAGGCCTTGGGCAAGTCTTTCCGCTTGTCCTTTGGCCTGGTGAGCTTTGTTTTGATGTGTCAACGGACGTCAATTGCGTCGTCCCCGGTCCCCAGTCTTCTCCTTCGCCCGGTGCAGAATCGTGTCAGGACGGCTGAAAGCCTGCAACCTGATGCCGTGCAGGAAAGCACGGGCTTACAGTCATGGCGAGAAAAAATTGAGCGCTGCGAAAGAATGTTTCCCTCTGTTCGCAGTGATCACGACACCACCCGCCCAAAAAGCAAGCGGCGCCGTTTCCGACGCCGCTGCATTGGTCTTGGGCAAGCTTAGTTGCGCAGATAGCTTTCCATCGAATCCTCCAGCGCGTCCTTCCAGGGCGTGTGGTGGATCGGGGCCATCGTGCCGGTGATGACCGACCTGTAAGCGTTGTTGCGGAAGGCCATGACATCGGCCTTCTTGTGCTCTTTCCATTCGAAGAAGGCTTCGCAGGCACCGTCCACGTCGAAGGTCGGATAGTCGGTCTCGGCGACCAGTTCCTTCACGTAATCGCCCTGATAGTGGATCGCGTCATGCGCGTCCTTGCCTTCATCCTCATGGCGAACGCGGTCGGCGACGTCCTTCAAGAGAACCGCCTTGTCGGTCGGAACCTTGATCTTGCCCATGACCGCATCCCGCACCCACCAGGCCTGTGCGTCGAACATGTTGAAGGTAAACCACTGGTCCTGCATGCCGACATAGAACAGCTTTGGATTGTGAACCCAGGCCACGCCTTTATACAGGTCCGCCGCCGCCAGACGGTTCGCCGTCTTCAGCCGCAGGTCATCGGGCAGGAACGGGAAGTGGTGCTTGTAGCCAGTGCAGAGGATGATCGCGTCCACCTTCTTCGACGTGCCATCCGCGAAATAGGCTGTCGTCTCGTCCACCCGTTCCAGCTTCGGGACTTCCTTCCAGTTCGATGGCCAGTTGTAGCCCATCGGGGCGTTGCGATAGGCCACGGTCACCGACTTGGCCCCGTATTTCCAGCATTGCGACCCGATGTCCTCGGCCGAGTAGCTGGACCCTAGCAACAGAAGGTCCTTGCCGGTGAATTCCCGCGCGTCGCGGAAATCATGGGCGTGCAACACGCGGGCGTTGAACTTGTCGAAACCGGGGTATTCGGGGACGTTCGGCACGCTGAAGTGGCCGGATGCCACGATCACATTGTCGAAATCCTCGGAATACATCCGGTCGGCCTTCAGGTCATGGACCGTGACAGTGAAATTGCCCTTGTCTTCGTTGTATTTGACCATGCGGACTGTGGTGCAGAACCGTATCCAGTCGCGGACGCCCGCCTTTTTCACCCGGCCTTCGATATAGTCGAACAGCACCGCGCGCGGCGGGTAGCTGGCTATCTGCTTGCCGATGTGTTCCTCGAAGGAATAGTCGGCGAATTCCAGTCCTTCCTTGGGGCCGTTCGACCAGAGG
>JANMGI010000400.1:0-8885 GCA_031374565.1 Paracoccaceae bacterium
TCTGGCTGCCGCGATGGCCGAGGTGCCGCTGGTTGCCGCGCTGGACGGTTTTGCTCCCGAAGGTCTGGCCGTCGATCTCAGTTTTCGGGTGGAACGGTTGGTGCCCTTCCTGCGGGCACTGGATCGGGACGGCATTGATCAAGTGATCTTTGCCGGGGCCGTGACGCGGCCCAGGTTGGATCCGGCGCTGCTGGATCCAGCGACGGCAGAACTTCTGCCCCGCCTGATGGCGGCAATGGCCGCAGGCGATGATCAGACGCTGCGGGTGGTGATCGAAATCTTTCAGGAGTTCGGCTTTACCATTGTCGGGGTCGAAGAGGTCGCGCCTGCGCTGCTTCCCGGGGCCGGGGTGCTGGCCGGAGCCGTCAGTGAGCAGGACAAGACGGATGCTGCTCGGGCGGCCGAGATCGTTGCCGCCCTTGGTACGGTAGATGTAGGGCAGAGTGCGGTGGTGGTCCAAGGCCTTTGCCTTGGGGTGGAAGCCTTGCCGGGGACCGACTTCCTTCTGGCTCAGGTGGCCGAAATAGTCACCCTACGCCCCGACCCCTTGCGCGGGCGGGGGGTGTTTTACAAGGCGGCCAAACCCGGACAGGACCGGCGGATCGACTTGCCAACCATCGGCCCCGACACTCTGCGCGCGGTCGCGGCGGCGGGGCTTGGAGGGGTCGCTTTCGAGGCCGGGTCGGTGATCTGCCTTGAGTTGGACGTGATGAAGCGGCTTGCCCTTGAACTTGGCTTGTATCTCTGGGCGCGGGCGTGAAGTTTTTCCTTATCACGGGCGAGCCTTCGGGCGACCGTCTTGGTGCGGCACTTATGGTGGGGCTGAAGTCGCTGACCTCAGTGCAGTTTTCCGGCATCGGCGGACCCCTGATGCAGTCTGAAGGGATGGAGAGCCTGTTTCCGATGGAGGACCTTTCGGTGATGGGCGTCGCCGAGATTCTGCCGAAGTACCTTCACCTGAAGCGGCGGATCAGGCAGGCGGCAGAGGCGGCCTTGGCCAGCGGGGCCGAGGCTTTGGTCACCATCGATTCCCCGGATTTCTGTCTTCGGGTGGCGGCTATCGTGAAAGCCGCGCGGCCCGGGATGCGGACGATCCATTACGTAGCCCCCTCGGTCTGGGCCTGGCGACCGGGGCGGGCGGCGAAAATGGCGCGGGTGATCGATCACGTGCTGGCGCTGCTGCCGTTCGAGCCGCCCTATATGACGGCTGCCGGAATGACCTGCGATTTCGTCGGGCATCCGGTAGTGTCCGAGCCTTTGGCATCCGAAGCCGAGGTGGCGGCATTCAGCGGAACGGGTCCGCTGCTGCTGGTGCTTCCGGGCTCACGCAAAGGCGAGGTTACCCGGCTGGGCCCGATCTTCGGCCCTGTGGTCGGGCGGCTGAAGGTTCGCCATCCCGGCTTGCGAGTCGTTCTTCCCACAGTCAGGGGCGTCGCGGATCTGGTCCGCGACCTGACCTCGGACTGGGCGGTCGTACCAGAGATCATCGAGGATGCGGGGCGAAAACGCGGAGCCTTCGCCGCAGCGGATATAGCCTTGGCGGCTTCGGGCACGGTATCGTTGGAGCTTGCGGCGAATAGCTGCCCAATGGTCATCGCCTATGACATGCACCCGCTGACTCTTTGGCTGATGCGGCGCGCGGCGCTGGTTGACACCGTGACGCTGGTCAATCTGGTCAGCGAAACCCGCGTGGTGCCGGAATTCATCGGGCCGGACTGCACGCCGGACAAGATCACCCCGGCGCTGGAAGCGCTGCTTGGCGATCCCACCGGCCAACAGTCCGCGATGGCCTTGACGATGGAGCGGCTCGGTCGGGGCGGTGAGCCCCCCGGCCTCAGGGCTGCACGGTCGGTGCTGGCGTCGCTTCAGGAATAGCTTCGCCATTTACGATGGCCAGCACCTGCGGCATCAGCCCGGTCATCTTGTCGTTGATCAATGCCATCATCCCCGGCTGCTGCGCCGCCGTCAGCTGCGGCAGCTTTGCCATCACCGACTTGCCTTCGGGCGTCGCGTAGAAGTCGCGCAATGCGGTGATCTCGCCCAGAGTCATCATGTCGGCCATGATCCCGGCCTGATCCTGCATCAGCTTGGTCAGCGGCTCGGTGAACGCATCAAGGTAAAGCTGTCGGACCTTCGCGATCTGCTCTTCGCTTAGCACCGCACCACCCGCCGCGACCTGTTGCAGGATCGGCTGATACATCGTCTCGATCATCGACGGCATGTCGAAGCCATCAAGAGCAAGGTCGACATATTGTGCGGCGGCGGCAACCCGGTCTTCGCGGGTCTCGGACAGCGCGGGCAGCGGTAGCAACAGTGCTGCCAGAAACAGTAACTTCAAGGACTTATCCTTTCCAAATCCAGCCGCCACCAAAGATGCGGCTGCTTTCGGGTGCGTAGAAAACACAAGCCTGCCCGGCACTGACCCCGTCTTCAGGGGCCAGAAGCTCTACTTCTGCCGTCGTGGGCCCTGTGGGACGCAAGATCGCCTCACGCGGCGGTCGGGTCGAGCGGACCTTGACCTTCAGATGCCACTCCGTGCTGCTGTCGAAGGGTGCATCCCCCAGCCAGTTGATCTCGCGCACAGGAATGATCCGGGTGGACAGAGCTGCCTTCGGTCCAACGATGACGCGTCGCGCCACGGGGTCAAGCCTCACGACATAGAGCGGGTCTTCAAGGCCACCGATGCCCAGGCCTTTCCGTTGGCCGATTGTGTAATAAATCACGCCCCGGTGCTCACCCAGAACGTTGCCGTCCAGGTCCACGATCTCGCCCGGGTCCGCCGAACCGGGCCGCAATTTCTCGATCACCGCCGCATAATTGCCGTTTGGAACAAAGCAGATGTCCTGGCTGTCAGGCTTGTCCGCAACCGGCAGACCGTATTTCGCTGCCAAAGCGCGGGTTTCGGCCTTGGACGCCAGGTGGCCCAGCGGAAAACGCAGGTAGGACAGCTGCTCTGGCGTGGTCGAAAACAGGAAATAGCTTTGATCCCGTGCAGCATCAGCAGCTTGATGAAGCTCTGGCGCAAGGCCGCCCACTTTCCTTTGGATGTAATGGCCGGTGGCCATGCAATCGGCCTCAAGGTCCTTGGCGGTGGCCAGAAGGTCCTTGAACTTCACCCGTTCATTGCAGCGGATGCAGGGAACGGGGGTGGCACCGGCAAGGTATGCATCGGCGAATTCCTCGATCACCGCCTCGCGGAAGGCGTTCTCAAAATCGAGAACGTAGTGCGGAAAGCCCATCGTCTCGGCCACCCGGCGCGCATCGTGGATGTCGCGGCCCGCGCAGCAGGCGCCTTTCTTGGCCAGTGCCGCCCCGTGATCATAAAGCTGCAAAGTCACGCCGACGACGTCGTAGCCTTCCTCGGCCAGCATCGCAGCCACGACGGAGCTGTCGACGCCGCCGGACATCGCCACGACGACCCGGGTTTCGGAGGGGGGCTTGGCGAAGCCCAGAGAGTTCAGCGGCAGGTCGCGCGGCATGTCGATTGTCCGGGATACAGGAATGATGGGGAATATATGAAAATGCTGTGCACTCTCAATCCCCCGTTTCAGGAATGATTAAGCCTGTTCCGGCATTCTGCCAGAAATCAACAAGGAAACGGCCATGTTTCTCAAGCGCGTCGACGGCCCAAGGCAGATCACTCTGCCGGATGGCACCATTCTTTCCCGGGCGGACCTGCCGCCTGCCGACACCCGCCGCTGGGTTGCCAGTCGCAAAGCGGTTGTTGTCAGGGCCGTGGTCTACGGTCTGATATCCGAGAAAGAGGCTCTGGAACGCTACGCTCTGTCCGAGGAAGAGTTCGGGTTGTGGCGCACAGCGGTGACGAGGCACGGCGATGATGGCCTGAAAGTCACAGCGATCCAGAAATACAGACAACTTTAAATGGATTTTGACTCTCCCTCTGGCATAGTAACGGTCCGTTAACCATTGACCGCCAAAGTCGTTAACGATGAACCACCGGAGCGGAGTTTTAAAGAATGCGCATTCTGCTTGTTGAAGACGACCCGACCACCTCGCGCAGCATCGAATTGATGCTGACCCATGCCAACCTGAACGTCTATTGCACCGACATGGGCGAAGACGGAATCGATCTGGCAAAGCTTTACGATTACGACCTGATCCTGCTGGACCTGAACCTGCCGGACATGAGCGGACATGAAGTTCTGCGTCAGGTCCGTCAGGCGCGGGTGGAAACCCCGATTTTGATCCTGTCTGGTGCGGATGACACGGAAAACAAGCTGAAGGGCTTCGGTTTCGGTGCAGACGACTACCTGACCAAACCCTTCCACCGCGAAGAACTGGTTGCACGGATCCACGCGATCATCCGCAGGTCCAAGGGGCACAGCCAGTCGGTGATCCATACCGGCCGCGTGTCGGTGAATCTTGATGCAAAGACCGTGGATGTCGAAGGCAAGTCGGTGCATCTGACCGGCAAGGAATATCAGATGCTGGAACTGCTTTCCTTGCGCAAAGGCACGACGCTGACCAAGGAGATGTTCCTGAACCATCTTTACGGTGGAATGGACGAACCGGAGTTGAAAATCATCGATGTCTTCATCTGCAAGCTGCGCAAGAAGCTGGCGGAAGCAACAGGCGGCGACAATTACATCGAAACCGTCTGGGGCCGGGGCTATGTGCTGCGCGATCCGGTGGGTGCTACCGCGCGGCTTGCGGCTAGCGCCTGATCTTTACCTTCGCGGCCCCGCCGCCTAACCTTGGGTGGTAAGACGGGGGGCGAACATGTCCGAGACGGCGGTCGAAGATTTGAGTCAAAAAGAGGCGCGCGCAGAACTGGCGCGCCTTTCGGCCAGAATATTGGCGGCAAACACCGCCTACCACACCCTCGACGCCCCCGAGATTGCGGATGCCGACTACGACGCGCTCAAGCGTCGCTATGCCGAAATCGAGGCACGATTTCCTAGGTTGAAGCGGGTTGATTCACCGTCTGACCTCGTCGGTGCCGCCGTGGCTGACGGCTTTGGCAAAGTTGCCCATCAGGTGCGGATGCTATCGTTGGAAAACGCCTTTTCGGCGGATGAGGTCACAGATTTCGACGACCGCGTGCGCAAGTTTCTCGGCCACTCGGGCGCGCTCAACTACACGGCCGAGCCGAAGATCGATGGGCTTTCGCTGTCTTTGCGCTATGAGGCCGGGCAGCTTGTGCAAGCCGCCACCCGAGGCGACGGAGAAGTCGGCGAAAATGTGACCGAAAATGCCAGAACCATCTCCGACATCCCGCAGCACCTGACCGGCGCGCCCGCTGTTCTTGAGGTGCGGGGTGAGGTCTACATGTCCCACGCGGATTTCGCCGCGCTGAACGAACGGCAGACCATGGCAGGGGACAAGACCTTCGCCAACCCGCGCAATGCCGCCGCCGGGTCGTTGCGCCAGCTTGATGCCCGGATCACCGCCTCCCGCCCGCTGCGCTTTTTCGCCTATGCCTGGGGTGAGGTCTCCGCCCCGCTTTCGTCCACCCAGCTTGGATCGATCGACCGCCTCAAAGCCTTGGGGTTTCAAACCAATCCCCTTACCATCCTGTGTGATGGCCCCAAGGAAATGCTAGCGCACTACGCACGGATCGAGGCTCAGCGCGCAACGCTGGGGTATGACATCGACGGCGTAGTTTACAAGGTGGATGCCCTTCCGTTGCAGGCGCGGCTTGGATTTCGGTCCTCGACTCCCCGCTGGGCTATCGCGCACAAATTCCCCGCCGAACTTGCCTGGACTGACCTTCTGGGCATCGACATCCAGGTTGGTCGGACCGGCGCGTTGTCGCCGGTTGCCCGGCTGAAGCCGGTGACGGTGGGGGGAGTCGTGGTCTCGAACGCGACGCTGCACAATGAGGATTACATCGCCGGGCGCGACAGCCGGGGCCAACTGATCCGCGGTAGCAAAGACATCCGGGTCGGCGACTGGGTTCAGGTCTACCGGGCGGGCGATGTGATCCCCAAAGTTGCTGACGTTGATCTGGACCGCCGCAATGTCACGTCGCAACCCTATGTATTTCCAGTGATATGCCCGGAATGCGGCAGTCCCGCCTACCGTGATGAGGGCGATTCCGTCCGCCGCTGCACCGGCGGCCTGATCTGCCCGGCGCAGGCGGTAGAGCGTTTGAAGCACTTCGTCAGTCGCGGCGCCTTTGACATCGAGGGCCTTGGTGCCAGGCAGGTCGAGCTCTTCTTCAAGGATGAAACCCTCCCGGTGAAAACCCCCGCGGACATCTTCACCCTCGCTGCAAGAGACGCCGCCAACCCGCTGCAAAAGCTGAAGAATCGTGACGGCTTTGGAGAGGTGTCGGCCGCAAAACTGTTTGCGGCGATCGAGACCCGCAAGATCATCCAGCTTGACCGGCTGATCTTTTCGTTGGGAATCCGGCATATAGGTGAAACGTCGTCCAGCCTCCTCGCCCGGCACTATGGCAGCTGGGACAGGTTCATTGCGGCCATTGATGCCTCAAAGGATCTTGTCGGCCCAGAGTGGGACGAACTGACCGCCATCGACGGCATAGGGGCCGTCAGCGCGCGGGCACTGGTAGGTGCGCTGCACCCCGACAGCGCCGAGCGGGCCGAGGTCAACCGTCTGGTGGGCCATCTGACAGTGCATGCCGTAAAAGCCGCCGCGACGGACAGTCCGGTGGCGGGCAAGACCGTCGTCTTCACCGGGACGCTGGAAAAGATGACCCGCGCCGAAGCCAAGGCCCGGGCCGAAGCCATGGGGGCCAAGGTTGCGGGCAGCGTCAGCGCGAAGACCGATCTTTTGGTTGCGGGTCCGGGTGCGGGATCAAAGGCGAAGGATGCGGAACGTCTGGGGGTCGAGATCATCGACGAAGACGCCTGGTTGCAGTTGATCGGCGGATGACAGCACCGGAGACGACGCGACCCGAGGCGCTTTTCCCGCTGTTTGCAGAGCTGGAGACCCTGCCGGGCATCGGCCCCAAGGCGGCAAAAGCCTTCGAGGGTCTGGGGATCGCCCGGCCGAAGGACCTGCTGTATTTTCTGCCGCATTCCGGGGTGGACCGCGCCTTGCGATCTTCGGTCCGCGATGTGACGCCGCCCGCCACGCTGACGGTCGAGGTCGAGATCGGCCAGCACGTCCCCCCGCGCCGAATGGGCGGTCCCTACCGGGTGCATGTCCGCGACCAGAAGATTGAATTCTTGCTGGTCTACTTCCATGCCAGAGCGGAGGCCCTGCAGCGGCTTTTGCCCACCGGCCAGAAGCGGCTCGTCTCTGGCAAGGTCGAGCTTTTTGATGGTATCGCCCAGATGGTGCACCCCGATCATGTGCTGCGGGTGGAAGAAGCCCGAGACATTCCAGCCTTTGAACCGGTCTACCCGCTGTCGGCGGGCCTGACGCAGCGGGTCGTCGCAAAGGCGGCGCAGGCGGCGCTGACCCGGCTTCCGCAGGTTGCTGAGTGGATCGATCCCGGCCTGATGGTGCGGGAGGCTTGGCCCAATTGGGCGTCGGCCCTCGCAGCAGCGCATGGTCCGGATGGGGCTGGGGGTCTGGCATTTACCCATCCGGCCCGGCTCCGGCTCGCTTATGACGAACTCTTCGCGCACCAGCTGACCCTGTCAATTGCCCGAGCGCGCATCCGGCGTGGCAAGGGAAACGCTACGGTTGGCACCAATGCTTTGTGCGACAAGGTGTTGGAAAGCCTGCCATATGCGCCAACGGGTGCGCAGGTTCGGGCGGTTGCCGAAATCACCGCTGACATGGCCCGACCCTTGCGGATGAACCGCCTGCTGCAAGGCGACGTCGGGTCCGGCAAGACGCTTGTTGCCTTCCAGGCGCTGCTGGTCGCGGTCGAGGCCGGGGGGCAAGGCGTGATGATGGCGCCGACAGAGATCCTGGCGCGACAGCATTTCGAAGGTCTTGCCCCTCTGGCCCGGGCGGCAGGGGTGCGGCTGGAGTTGCTGACGGGCCGTGACCGGGGCGCTGACAGGGCGATGAAACTTGAAGACCTGGCGATGGGACGCATTCCGATCCTTGTCGGCACCCATGCTGTCTTCCAGAAAGACGTGGAATTCAAGGACTTGCGGTTGGCGGTGGTAGATGAACAGCATCGTTTCGGCGTCGCACAACGGATGGAGCTTGGTGCCAAGGGCGAAGCGGTCGATGTACTGGTGATGACCGCAACCCCGATCCCGCGCAGCCTCGCGCTTGCCACACATGGCGATATGGATGTCTCGGTCCTGGACGAAAAACCTGCAGGTCGCAAGCCGATCCGGACCGCCATGGTTTCCGTCGAGCGGCTGGATGAAGTGGTCGAACACCTGCGAAATGCGGTCGCAGACGGGCGGCAAGCCTATTGGGTTTGTCCGCTGGTTGAGGAATCCGAAGTCGTCGACTACGCCAGCGCCGAAGAACGTTTCCGGTCCCTGCGCGCCGCTTTGGGCGACCGGGTGGGCCTGGTGCACGGCCAGATGCCCCCAGCCGACAAGGACGCGGCCATGGCGCGGTTCGTGGCCGGAGAGACGTCGGTTTTGGTGGCGACCACGGTGATCGAGGTCGGGGTGAACGTCCCGAATGCAACGATCATGGTGATCGAGCAGGCGGAAAGTTTCGGCCTGTCACAACTTCACCAGTTGCGCGGACGGGTCGGGAGGGGTGAGGCGGCCTCGACCTGTCTCCTGCTCTATCAGGCCCCGTTGAACGAAACTGGCGCACGACGCCTGACGACGATCCGCGACACCGAGGACGGATTCCGGATCGCCGAAGAAGATCTGGCGATGCGCGGTGCGGGTGACCTGATCGGAACGGCGCAGTCGGGCTTGCCCCGGTTCCGGGTGGCGGACCTGGAGCGCCAGTCCAGCCTGATGGCTCTGGCACAGTCGGATGCGCGCAAGCTTCTGCACGACAATCCAGACCTCTCCGGTCCGCGCGGG